>DATKSH010000164.1:0-3059 GCA_035531735.1 Alphaproteobacteria bacterium | reverse complement strand
CCTTACGATTGCGCGCAGCGAAAGCCTGCCGCTTTATGGGGAACTTCTGGAGATGCTCGGCGCGATGCCGGCATTGGACGTACCGCGTTTGCACAAGCTTGCCGACCGCGTCGGGCGCAAGGCCGAGGCCGAAAGCTTTGGCGTGCTGACAACGCTTTTGACCGACTGTCTGCGCCGCGCGGCGCGAGCGCGAGCGATGGGGCAGGGGAGCGGAGAAACGCCGTTGCCGCGGGATTTGCCCCTAGATCGCACCTTGCGCCTGTGGGACGAGACGCGGGCGACTTTCGCGCTGGCCGAGAATGCCAATCTTGATCGGAAGCTGGCCTTTATCAAGGCGATGAGTGACATTCGCCGCGCGGTGGCTTAAAAAGCATTGGGCCCAGACTTAATCACAAAGGGCGTCATTCCGGATCACCCCGCCTGCAAATCGACAAATTGCTCCGACAAGGCTTTTGTTGCAACACGATTTGCGGGCGGGGTGATCCGGAATCCGATTTGGTTGTATCCGGATTTACCAAATCGGATTCCGCATAAATTTTCTTCCCCGCCTTGTGGCGGGAAAGAAAATTTTGCGGAATGACACCGTACAGAAGGAAAGAAACCGCTTCCATGAATCCACATTATTACATCACCACCCCGATCTATTACGTCAACGATGCGCCGCATGTCGGGCATGCTTATACGTCGATTGCGTGCGACGTGCTGGCGCGCTTCAAGCGGCTCGACGGTTATGATGTTTTTTACCTGACCGGCACCGACGAACATGGCCAGAAAGTCGCCAAGTCGGCGGCCAATGCCGGCATGGATACGCAGGCCTTCACCGACAAGGTTTCGCAGAATTTCCGCGATCTGGCGAAGGCGTTGAATTTGTCGAACGACGATTTTATCCGCACCACCGAGCCGCGCCACAAAAAGGCCTGCCAGGTTTTATGGAACGAGTTGAAAAAGCGCGACGCGATTTATCTCGGAAAATATGCCGGCTGGTATGCCATGCGCGACGAAGCCTATTACGGCGAGGATGAGTTGAAGGACGGACCGGGCGGCAAGAAGATCGCGCCCTCCGGCGCCGAATGCGAATGGGTCGAGGAACCCAGTTATTTCTTCAAATTGTCGCAATGGGGCGACCGGCTTTTGAAATTCTATGACGACAATCCCGATTTCATTTTGCCGTACACGCGCCGCAACGAAGTCGTCAGTTTCGTCAAATCCGGCATGCGCGATCTGTCGATTTCACGTACGGCGATGAAATGGGGCGTGCCGGTACCGGATGAACCGGATCACGTCATGTATGTATGGCTCGATGCCCTCAACAATTACCAGACCGGGGTCGGCTATCCCGATACCGAAAGCACGCTCTATAAAAAATTCTGGCCGGCCGATTTGCATATGGTCGGCAAGGACATTCTGCGCTTCCACGCGGTTTATTGGCCGGCGTTTTTGATGGCGGCCGGCCTCGCGCTGCCGAAACGCGTGTTCGCCCACGGCTGGTGGACCAACGAGGGGCAGAAAATTTCCAAATCGCTCGGCAACGTCATCGATCCATATGAATTGATAAAAACCTACGGCCTCGATCAAATGCGCTATTTCATGCTGCGCGCGGTGCCGTTCGGCAACGACGGCGATTTTTCGCGCGCGCGCATGGCGAGTATCATTAATGCCGAGCTTGCCAATAACATAGGCAACTTGGCCCAGCGTACACTGTCGCTGATCGCCAAGAACTGCGACGGCAGGCTGCCGACGCCGAAAGATTACGACGCGCCCGATAACGATTTAGCCGCTTCGGTGCGGGCGGAACTCGATCTCGATACGATCCGCGGCCTGATGGACACGTGCGAATTTCACAAGGTTCTGGAGCGCATCGTCACAGCATCCAACGCCGCCAACGCCTATATCGACGAGCAGGCGCCGTGGGCGTTGAAGAAAACCGATCCCGAACGCATGCGGACGGTGTTGTTCAATCTGTTCGAGCAGATCGGCAAGATCGCGATTCTGTTGCAGCCTTTCGTGCCGGACGCGGCCAAGAAAATGCTCGATCAACTGGCGATGCCGGAAGATAAGCGCACGTTCGCCGATTTTGCGGTCGAGGGGCTGGCGACGGCACCCGGCACGGTTTTGCCGCCGCCGGCGGGCATTTTCCCGCGCTATGTCGAGGCCGGCGATGGGTAGGAAAATCATCACGGTCATGATCGAAATCACGTTCGTCACGGCGGTGATCATATGGGCGGTCAACTATTTCTTCGAGCGCAAGCCGCCGCCCTTGCCGCAACTGGTCGCGGGATTGTCGGGCGATACGACGGCGCAAAGTGCCGCCTTTCAGCAGCGCGTCGAGGATAAATTTCCGGTCGGCACGCCGGCTGGGGACATGACCGAAGAGCTGGCGCGCGAAGGATTTAAATTGACCGACACGGCGGCGATCTTCGAGCGCCGCATTCTCAAATGCGAGGATCACTGGGAAATCGACTGGCAGGCCTCGCACGGCGATGTGACGTGGGTCAATACGAGTTATTACCGGTCGTGTTTGTGAGCCATGTTGATCGATAGCCATTGCCATCTCGATTACCCGGCCTTGGCCAAGGATCGGATGGGGATTATGGCGCGGGCGAAAGCAGCCGGTGTCGCGCGGATGGTCAATATTTCGACCACGCGCACGGATGCCGATGCCGTGCGGACGACCGCCGAGGCGCATGACGAGGTTTTTTGCACGGTCGGCACCCATCCGCACGAAGCCAGCAAGGCGCAAGAGGAATTTTCGTTCGAACAATTGGCCGCGCGCGCGAAACATCCGAAAGTGATTGGCATCGGCGAAACCGGGCTCGATTATTTTTATAATCACGCGCCGCATGAAGCGCAGCAGGAAAGTTTCCGCATTCATATCCGCGCGGCGCTGGAAGCCGGTCTGCCTTTGATCGTTCATAGCCGGCAGGCGGAGGAAGATACGGCCAGAATTCTCAGGGAAGAGATGGAAGCCGCCACACGCGTTCCCCTCCCCTTGCGGGAGGGGTCAGGGGAGGGGTTTGCTCCACAAGAACATAAGCCTGCGCTTGTTGAGGAGACCCCCC
>DATKSH010000163.1:0-2798 GCA_035531735.1 Alphaproteobacteria bacterium | reverse complement strand
CGGCGGCCAGATGACCGACACCTGCCGCGCCGTATAGGCCATCAGGAAACCGAATTTGGCGGCGCCGAAATAGACGGCGGCCAACAGCAACACCAAAGCGAACACTTTCCAACTGCTTACGCCGTCGGCGAGGCGATCGCTTGCGGACTTATGGTGGCGACCGGCAACAACGAACACGAAGGGCTCTCATCGAATGCGCCTAACGGCGTTTTTCGTTTAGTAGCTCGTTTGAATGTACGGGGCGCCGGTAACGGGGTCTTCCTTTCGCAATCGCGTAAAGCTAGATGAATTGCGATTCGATTCCAACCGGAACGGAAGAAAATATATGTCTTTTCTCATCGAGTTACCGGCCATATGTTGTGCTGCGTACGATCCCCGATACAAAATGTCGCTATCCTTTGCCAATCCAGGCAATAAACTTGCCGACGAATTTTTGCAGAAATGCGCGCGTGCCATCGTCGGCAATATTGCCGTCGGCGTCGATTAGCCCGTCCTTGAATTGCAGATAAAGCTCCGGCTGGCCCATGAGACGCAGATCGAGACAGCCGAGGATCGCGCGCAAATCGTGCTGGGCGCAGGCGGTGCCGGTGGAACCGGGCGATGCGCCGGCGATGGCGCACGGCTTGCCAGCGAAGGAATTCTTGCCGTAAGGGCGGCTGGCCCAGTCGATGGCGTTCTTCAGGACGCCGGAGATCGAGCGGTTATATTCCGGCGTCACCAACAAGACCGCGTTGGCCTTCTCGATTTCGTCCTTGAACCGCCGCGCCGGGGCCGGGAAATCCTTTTCCAGATCCTGATTGAACAGCGGCAAGTCGTCGATGCGCAGTATCTGCCCTCGCCAAAAGTCCGCACCAAGCTTGATGAGCGCCTTGGCGAGCTTAAGATTGTTCGATTCCTTGCGCAGGCTGCCGACGATCACGGCCACTTCGATGTCGCTCATTTTCTTCTTTCTCATCCGGTTGCGGAAATCAGGCGGGGAGAAGACGTCGTAAGCCTACCATATTCTTTTCGGAAATTCGCGTTTTTTCAAGACGCGCGAAAAACCGCGCGCTTCAGTAGGCTCCATCCTGCCGCATGACCGCCGCGAAGGTTTTGCAGACGATGGCAATATCGTTCCACAGTGACCAATTGCGCACATACCAGCTATCCATCCGCACGCGCTCGGCATAGGACACGTCGTTGCGGCCGCTGACCTGCCACAAGCCGGTGATACCCGGCCGCACGCGGTAATAAAAGGCAATGTCGTGATCGTAGCGAGCGGCCTCGGCGACGATGATCGGCCGCGGGCCGACGATGCTCATATCGCCGCGCAGCACGTTGAACAACTGCGGCAATTCGTCGAGGCTGGTGTGACGCAGGAATCGGCCCATGCGCGTGACGCGCGGATCGTCGCGCAGCTTGTGATCGTGATGCCATTCTTCGCGTGCCGCCGGATCGGCCTCCAGATGCGCGTGCAGCACCGCATCGGCATCCATCACCATGGAACGGAATTTGAGGCAAGTGAAGCGCTTGCCGTTAAGGCCGATGCGCCGATGCCGGTAAAGCGCCGGGCCACCGTCGCAACGGACGATCAGCGCCAGAATGGCAATCAGGGGACTCAGCACTATCAACGCCGCCGCCGAAGTCGTCGAATCGAACCCGCGCTTGAGAAAGCGCGACAAGGGCCGGTCGAGCCCGCCGTTACGCGCCATAAGCATGACGTCATGGCCAAGAAAACTCTGCGGCATCAGGCCCGAAACCGAAAGGCCATGCAGGGACGGCGCAACCGAAAAGGGGATGCGCTCGCGCATCAATTGCCTCAGCGACGCACGCGCCTCGGCAAAGGCTTCGCCGTCCAATGCAACGATCACATGCCGCGCGCCGTGCGCCCGGCATAAGGCGGCCCAGGAGTAACCGTCCACCCCGTTGAAGCCGGGCAATTCGTCGGCGGCTTTCGCGACCACGTCGTAACCGAGGCCGGGTTCAGCATCGAGCGCCATACGCACATCCTCGGCGGTCGGCCCGTCGCCAACGATCAAAGTCGGCACGTTCCACAAGCCGCGCGAACGCAAGAACGCGCGCCAAGCGCCACGCAGCGCCAGGATGGCGACGATCGAAAAACCCCAGCCTGCGATCACCCACAGGCGCGAATGATCCTGCTTGGACACGACTTGCAAAAAGCAATCGATCAAAAAAGCCATGCCGGCGGCTTCGGCAACTTTTTTCGCCTCGGTCCAGAACGGCATGCGCAGTTGATAATGGCCGCTATGCCCAAACCAGACCAACATGCTCGCGCCGAGCAGCGCCGATTGAACGGCCGGCAGCGTCCATTCACGGGCCGCAACGAGGTCGTGGCGCCCGAAAAACAACAGGTTAACGGCGGTCGCCACGCCCCACGCGCACAAAAAACTCACGATCAGCGCCAAGGCGTCGGTAAGGATATAGGCGCGCAGCGAATGATCGCTTTCGCGAATCGAGGCAACCGGCAGTTCGATCGGCGCGGTCGGCCGCTTTTCGATCTCGTGCAGCAGCGCGGCCAAACGTCGTTCGGTATGATCAGCCGGCGCCGGCGAAGCATGTCGCCACGCTTCGATCGGATGTTTCCTGGCCAACGGGTCCCGGCTGCCGAGCATGTGGAGTCCTCGAGCAATACCAAATACGGAAATGGAGAAGCGTTGTAACTGAGTCCGGTATGAATGGAACAGCCGGCTTCTTTTTTTGACAGCGTCCTTATACACGAAGATTGCGTTTTTGAATTATTTTTTTGCAGGCAAATGGTCGCGGAATTTAGCCGATTTGAAGGCAACGATTTTTGCCGC
>DATKSH010000162.1:0-3108 GCA_035531735.1 Alphaproteobacteria bacterium | reverse complement strand
CACGATTTTGTTATCATAAGGTAAAGATTGCAACCCTCTTGGCGCTTTTTCCCGGTTCATTCGTTAAAGGCGCATGGCTTATTTTCTTAATGCAGCGGCCGGGCTAAATTGCACTATCCTAAGCCCTTCAAAAGATTCGCTTCACGCCTTTTCGACAATTTGCGCCCCATGCATCTCGCCTTCGTCGACATCGTCTACGGCTACGCCGCCGACCGGCCCGATACCGCCGAATCCCTCGGCGGCACCACCTCCGGCATCTGCTTCCTCGCGCGTGAGTTGAAAAAACGCGGGGTCGATTGCACCTTTTTCAACAAAATCGAACGGCCGGCCGAGGCGCATGGCATCCGCGCGCTGCCGCTCGAAGCGCTGACCGAGGAACGCGCCAACCCGGCCTATTCGGCCTTTATCTTCGGCGGCCGCTGGATCGAATGGCTGGTCAAGCATGTGCGCGAAAAGACCAAAGCGCCCTTCATCGGTTGGATGCAGGAAAGCCTGCTCGGCCTGCCACTGGTGCCGGCGCTGGCCGAGATGGACGGCGTGGTATTCAACAGCCAATGGCAGCAGCGCATCAACCGGCCTTACGTCCTGCCGCATTGGCGGCAAACCGTGATCAAGAACGCGATGAATCCGCGTTTCGCCAATCTGTTTCCGCCCGGCACGCCGATCATGGAGGCAAAAACCAAACCGCCGATCCTGCTTTATGCCGGCGTGACGCCACGCGGCTCGTTCCATCTGCCGGCGATCCTCGACCGCTTGCGGCCCAAACGCACCGATTTCACGATGGAGATTTTCTGCAACGTGGCGCCGACCCGCGATCCCGAAGCCAATGCCAACTACATCAAATGGATGCGCGAATTGCTGAACGTAACACATGTCGGCATGGTGGGGCAAACCGAGCTGGCGCAACGGATGAAGCGCGCGGCGATCCTCGTCGCGCCCAACCCTTGGCCGGAAACCTCCTGCATCGCCCTGATTGAGGCCTTGAGCGCCGGCCTCACCGCCATCACCACCAATCGCGCGGTGCTGCCGGAAACCGGCGAAGGCTTTCCGCGCCATATTGCGATCGAGGATGCCGATCATCCGCTGCGCTTCGATATGCCGATGCCTTATGAAACCTTCGCCGCGGCCATCGACGAGGCGATGACGGACTGGCTGGCGCGGCCCGACGAAACCGAGCGAAGGCTGCGCACCCAGATCGATCATTTCACCGGCCGTTTTCAATGGGCGCAGCGGGCCGCGCCGTGGATCGCGTTCATCGATTCGTTCCTCCGAAGCTGAATTCCTGTTGTGAATCAGTCGATTATCCGGCAAACCATAAGGGTCGCGGTCGGAAAGGCTTGGAAGCATGAAAAAAATTCTGGTCACCGGCGGAGCCGGCTTTCTCGGCTCGCATCTGTGCGAGGCGCTGGTCAAAAAGGGCCATGACGTCTTGTGCGTCGATAATTTCTTCACCGGCCGCAAGGACAACATCGCCCACCTGATCGGCAAGCCGCGTTTCGAGCTGATGCGCCACGACGTGACCTTCCCGCTCTATGTCGAGGTCGATGAGATTTACAACCTCGCCTGCCCGGCTTCGCCGGTGCATTACCAGTTCGACCCGGTGCAGACCACCAAGACCTCCGTCCATGGCGCGATCAACATGCTGGGCCTCGCCAAGCGCGTGAAGGCCAAAATCCTGCAAGCCTCAACCTCGGAAGTTTATGGCGATCCCGAAATTCATCCGCAGCCGGAAAAATACTGGGGCCGCGTCAACCCGGTCGGACCGCGTTCCTGCTACGACGAGGGCAAACGCTGCGCCGAAACCCTGTTCTTCGATTATTGGCGGCAACATAAATTGCGCATCAAGGTCATGCGCATTTTCAACACTTATGGCCCGCGCATGCATCCCAACGACGGGCGCGTGGTTTCCAACTTCATCGTGCAGGCGCTCAAAGGCGATCCCATCACGATCTATGGCAACGGCCAACAGACGCGCAGCTTTTGCTATGTCGATGACATGATCGACGGCTTTATCCGCCTGATGGAAACCAAGGACGATTTCACCGGCCCGGTCAATGTCGGCAATCCGGGCGAATTCACCATCTTTGAGTTGGCCGAAACCGTTCTGCGCCTGACCAAATCGAAAAGCCGGTTGGTCAAAAAACCGTTGCCGGCCGACGATCCCAAACAGCGCCAGCCCGACATTTCGCTGGCAAAAAAGAAACTGAAATGGGCGCCGAAGACCGACCTCGAACAGGGCCTGAAAAAAACCATCGCCTATTTCACATCGATCCGGCGGGAATTCGCCTGAGGCATGCTCGACGCCGCACCCAAAAATGTCGGAATCATCGGCGCCGGGCCGGCCGGCCTGACGGCGGCCTATGAATTGGCCAAGCGCGGCATCCGCGTGGAATTGTTCGAGGCGCAGGATAGCGTCGGCGGTATGGCGAAAAGCATCGATTTGTGGAGCCAACGGGTCGATCTCGGCCCGCACCGTTTTTTCAGCACCGACCCACGCGTCAACAAAATCTGGCTGGACATGGTCGGCGATAAATACGACATGGTCGATCGCCTGACCCGCATTTACTACAACAAAACCTTCTTCAATTACCCGCTCAAGCCGCTCAACGCGCTGTGCGGATTGGGCCCCATCGAAGCGGCGCGTTGCCTGCTTAGTTATGCGCGCGCGCGCCTCGACCCCGCAATGGATGAAAGCAGTTTCGAGAATTGGGTCACCAACCGCTTCGGCCGCCGGCTTTACGGAATTTTTTTCAAATCCTACAGCGAGAAACTATGGGGCATTCCGTGCCGCGATCTCGACGCCGATTTTGCCGCCCAGCGCATCAAGAAATTGTCGCTGTTCGAGGCCGTATGGGCGGCCTTGATCGGCAACAAAACCGGCAGGCATAAAACACTGGTCGATCAATTCGCTTATCCTTACGGCGGCACCGGCTCGGTTTATGAGGAAATGGCCGCGCGCGTGCGGCAGGCGGGCGGCCTCGTTCACCTGAACACGCGCGTCAAGCGGGTCGCTTGTGCCGATAACGCGCCGCCCGCGATCGAGCTTGAAAACGGCGAAACGAAAACTTTCGACCATGTCGTTTCCTCGATGCCGATCACGGCCTTGGT
>DATKSH010000161.1:0-10629 GCA_035531735.1 Alphaproteobacteria bacterium | reverse complement strand
TTGGTTTTTAGGTACGCGCTCGGCTCATATGGGGCCTGACCAATATGTGGCGCATGCAGGGGGACAAGACGGCAAATCAATGTCCGGTGATTTGTTATGGGCCGAGTCGGAGGCGGAAACGGTTTCTGCCGCCGGTAACATGGTCAATGCCGAAACGAACCTGTTATACAAGGTCACAGAAGAACTCGGCGATTTTCTCCCAGAAGGAGTTGCCGTCATAGAACTGGGGCCGGGCACGGTAATTGCTTTTAAAAACAAAACAGCTCCAATCATTCGCAAGTTGAAAAGCAAAACCTGCATTCTGGTGGATGAAAGCATAGCTTTTTTGAAGAAGATTACTGCGGCAAGTGGTCTTGGAAAAAGTGTTAAAGTAAAACCAGTTGTCGATAATTTTTTTGAAACAGAAGAAGCTTATTTTGACAAACGGGCTCTTGTTTGTTCTTTCGGTAGCACCATCAGTAATTTTGTCGGCCCTGTAAGTGACAAGCTTCCCCAAGACGTTCTGGTCGATGGACTATCGAAAATGGCGGCGGCAGCTAAAAACGGCTGGATGCTGGTTGCTTTCGACAGCGACCATGATGCGGAGCGCATCAAGGCTTTTTATAAGAGACAGGCGTTATTTCAGTTAAACATTTTCTATCGAATGGTGGCTGAACTCCCGATAGAGGGAGATTTTGACCCCGAGGCTTTCGATTATGAACCACAATGGATCGCTACATCGGCACAATTGGCGCATGTAGCGGTCGTCAAACGGGATATGAATTTCAAGCTAGCGGGAACGCCGATTTCCTTGAAAAAAGGCCAACCACTTCACATTAAAAATTCATACAAATTCACGCCGGAATTCTTTGAACTGTGCTGCAAACAAGCAGGGCTTGAAGTGATTAAGTCATGGGTGGATGATTCACCGGCAAAGATTTATCTTCTCAAGATTCTGCCGAGACAGCTTGCGGCTCGTCCGGCAAGCCGGCCAAGAGTAGAAACAGAAGAAAGACTGAAGGTTGCTTAACCCAAAGCTATTTTTTCTGAAGTCGCTTATTCGGTGAACGTATAATTAATTCAGCCGGTTCAACGCCGAGTACGCCAGCCAGCTTGCCTATAATCTCAAGGCCGGGGTAGCTGATGCCTTTTTCCAGCTTACTTATGTATGTACGGTTAATGCCGGCGGTATAGGCCAAGTCCTCCTGCGAGAGGCCTTTTTTATGGCGCAAGCGGCGCAGATTAGCCGCGAAGACTTCCCGTAAATCCATGCGGCAAAAGAAGCCTTTTGTTGCCTATTGACCAACCGCTTTAAAGCAACAAAAATGACGGCCTTGCCCTGCCGCGAGGGAATATGAGTCTCGATAAATCCGCTTTCTCGGAACGCTTCAATGACGCGCTGGCGATCACGGCCATCGTGGACGAAATGCTACGCGCCGATAACTGGCAGGGAATCGATGAATGCTTGGCGATCAAGCCGGAACTGATAAAGACCTTCACCCGTTACGCCGAAGCGGCATTGCGGGCGATGAAGCGGATTGAGGAAAACGACCTCGCGCAAATCAGACCGAATTAGCCGTCCGGTATTTCTTTGATTTTGCCTTTTCGCTGAAAGCGAAAAGAACCTTCGCCGCCGTTATGCCGCGTGATCCGGCTTCACCGAGGCTACGCCGGACAAGAGAACGCGGCGCGGCGGCTGCAACGGGCGCGGCGTCGCTTTGCTCCTTGCGCCCTCGTGGCCGCGCGAGCGCGGCCACAAAAATTGCCAGCGAGCAATAGCGCGGGCGTTAGCGCCGCTCTGAATTATCCGGCTTCTGCCCTCCGGGGAGAGGCCATTTCGCCGTAGCCGCAAATCATAAAATCAGGGAGGAAGCCAATGGACGAAGACGCCAAAGTCTATCGTGTGCCTGAATTCTGCCGCCGCTACGCCATTTCCCGGCGGTCGCTTTACCGCGAAATCGCAGCCGGGCGGTTGTGCATATATAAGCGCGGGCGACGAACGCTGATCGCCCACGGCGATGCCGAAATGTGGCACGAGAGCGAACGAAAGAACCATCCGCTTATCAAAAGCATATAGCCGCTGCCGATTAAGCCCACCCGCATAGCGAGCGTAGTCCAACTAACCCCATTATCAACCGGCCTGAACATGCGTGAGCGATTGCGCGTGAACGGGCTTTTTTTGTCAGGGAGGCCTGTTATGGTAAAAGTCGATTATAAGGAGATACAAGCGATCCTGAATAAATACTGCCCCGACGATCCGGTGACGGAGAGCGAGGCTGCCGAGGCGTTTCATAACGCCGTCAATTTCGTCAACCTGCTCATGCAGATCAACGACCGCGTCGGATTGGTGCCGGACGAGCCGCAAAAATAAAAATAATCGGGTTAAGCACCAGATAACGAAGGGCAAAAACCCGTTTTTTCGAACTATATCCCGTAGGGGTTACTTGACGCCGCGCTTGCGGCGTTTTTGATTCAACAAAGCTGATTCTGGAGGCCTTACCATGAAACCTGCCGTCATTCTCGCCCGTGTGTCCACGCCCGAACAGGAAGCCGGGCATTCACTGGAGGCTCAGCTCGCCAATCTGGAGGAATACGCCGGCCGGCGTGAGCTGGACGTGATCGAAGTCTTCCGCATCATCGAAAGCTCGACCAAGGGCTATAGGCCCGAATTCGAGCGCATGATCGAGTTTATCGGCAAGCAGAAGCAGCGCACAGCCCTTATCGTCGATTGCGTTGACCGGCTCAACCGCAGCTTTACCCACCATCCGGTGATGAACGCCCTGATGGAAAAAGACCTGCTCGAAATCCATTTCGTGCGCGAGGGCTACAGCATCGACAAGAACGCCAACAGCATGCAAAAGCTGATGTGGAACATGGGCACCGTCATGGCGCAGTCCTATACCGACCAGCTTTCGGATAACGTCCGCCGCAGCATCAAGCACAAGCTGGAAAAGGGCGAATGGATAGGACAGGCCCCGCTCGGCTATCTCAACCTTACCGACCCGGCGACGGGGCGCAGCAGCATCGTCATCGACCCGGTGCGCGCCCCCTTGATCGAGCGCCTCTTTATCGAATATGCCGCCGGCGTTTCGTCCATGACGGAATTATGCAAGAAATCCGAAGAGTGGGGCCTTATGAGCCGTAGCGGCAAGCCCTTGGCCTTGCAGACGGTCGCCGGAATTCTCGTCAATCCTTTCTATTGCGGCCTCATGCGGATCAAAGGCCACCTTTACCCCCACGCCTATCCGCAACTTGTCGATGCCAATGTTTTCCATGAATGCGAGCGGCGCAAGCGCAACCCCAAACAGGCCGTCAAGATCACGCGCTACCCCTTCGTCCTGCGCGGCCTTGTCACCTGTGCCGCGTCGGGCCGCAAGGCGACCTGCTCCCTGCAAAAGGGCCGCTATGTCTATCTGATGGTGCGCGATCCCGCCGACCCGGCGAAGAAGCTATGGATCAAGGAAGAAAGCGTGTTGCAGCAGCTACGCGACGTTCTGCGCAGCTTTGCCCTGCCGGAGGAATTCCTTGCCAAGGTGCTGGATTATATTAAGAGCAACCATGAGGCCGAGAAGGAATCCTATTATGTCCGCGTGAAGGAATTACAGTTGGAGCATGGCAATCTAACCCAGAAACTTAACCGGCTGACCGATTTGATGATCGAAGGGCATCTTGCCCCGGAGGTATTTGAATGCAAGCACAAGGAAATTGCCCTGCGGCGTAGCGAGGTTGAAGTTATCTTGAAGGAGAACAGCCAAGCTGACGATAAGTTTAAGGACGCGCTTTCAAACATCCTCAAGCTGGTCTCTAAAAGTTGTGATTTATTCGAGAGTTCGAAAACGGACGAAAATCGCAATCTGCTCGGATTCGTGTTTTCGAACTTGGAATTAAAAGGCACAAGCCTCAGATATACCTTGCGAAAACCCTTCGAGATATTCGCCCAACTGCCGAATAATCCCGAATGGCGTCCCCTACGGGATTCGAACCCGTGTTGCCTCCGTGAAAGGGAGGCGTCCTAGGCCTCTAGACGAAGGGGACGAGGCCGCGGCGCCAAGGCGCCGAGGGCACGCTCTTAGCGCATTTTCTCGGCAAAGACCACTGTTTCGCCCAAATTTTTTTGTCGGTTTTGTTTCCGAAAACCCGCCAAAAACAGTTTTTTGCGCCCCGCGTGCTATTGGGTAGGATGGCGCGCATGAAGGATTCCGCGCCACTCTCCGCCTCTGCCGCCACGCCGACGGTGCCGGTTTCCGGCGTCTTGCTCGATGTCGCGCATCTTTCCATGCGTTTCGGCGGCCTTTTGGCCGTCGATGACGTATCGTTTCAGGCGCGGGAGCGCCGCATCACCGCCATCATCGGCCCCAACGGCGCCGGCAAGACCACGCTTTTCAACTGCCTGACCGGTTTTTACCGGCCGACCGCCGGCGCGCTCACTCTCTATAGGGATGGCGCGGCGCGATCCTTGGCGAAATTGCCAGCGCACAAAATCGCGCGGCTCGGCGTCGCGCGCACGTTCCAGAACATCCGCCTGTTCGCGCGCATGACCGCGTTGGAAAATCTTCTGGTCGCGCAGCACGCGGAATTAATGAAGGCGTCGTTCTTTAGCTTCGCCGGCTTGCTAGGCCTCCCGTCGTGGAAGCGGGCGGAGCGCGCCGCGATTGAAAAAGCCAAGAGCTGGCTTATGCGCATGGATTTGCTGGATGTGGCCGACCGTCCCGCCGGCACCTTGCCTTATGGCATGCAACGGCGCTTGGAAATCGCGCGGGCGATGTGCAGCGACCCGTGCCTTCTGTGCCTCGACGAGCCGGCGGCCGGCCTCAATCCCAACGAATCCGCCGCGCTGCGCGCGACCTTGGCCAAGATCCGCGACGATTGCGGCATCGGCATTCTTTTGATCGAGCACAATATGAACGTGGTGATGGGTCTTTCCGACCATGTCATCGTCCTCGATTACGGCAAGAAAATCGCCGAAGGCGCGCCGGAAGACGTGCGGCACAACCCCGATGTGATCCGTGCCTATCTCGGCGAACCCGAAGGAGAAGTGGCGTGATGCTGAAACTTGAAGCCGTCTCGGCGCGCTATGGCGCGATTGAAGCCTTGCGCGGCGTCGATCTTGAGGTTGGCAACGGCGAAATCGTGACGTTGATTGGCGCCAACGGCGCCGGCAAGACCACGCTCATGATGACCATTTGCGCCAATCCGCGCGCGGCAGAAGGAAAAATCATCTTCGACGGCGCGGATATAACGGGCCTTGCCACCGACGTTATCGTGCGGCGCGGAATTGCCTTGGTACCGGAAGGACGCCGTATCTTCAGCCGCCTGACGGTTTTGGAAAATTTGCAGCTTGGCGCGTTGACGGCGGAGAAGAAATACTATGCCGGCGATCTGGAGCGCGTCTGCACGTTGTTTCCGCGCCTCAAGGAACGTTTCAATCAGCGCGGCGGCACGCTTTCCGGCGGCGAGCAGCAAATGCTGGCCATCGGCCGCGCGCTCATGAGCCGGCCGAAGCTCCTTTTGCTCGACGAGCCGTCGTTGGGTTTGGCGCCTTTGATCGTCAAGCAGATTTTCGCCATTTTGGCCGAGATCAATCGACGCGACGGCGTCACCATTTTCCTCGTCGAGCAGAACGCGCATCTGGCGCTGCGCCTCGCCAATCGGGGCTATGTTCTGGTCAACGGCCGTATTACGATGTCCGGGAGCGGCGCCGAACTTCTCGCCAATCCCGAAATCCGCGCCGCCTATCTTGAAGGCGAGGCGGCGTGACAGAAGGCAGAAGACAGGTATCAGGTATCAGAATGGAGATCGACACATGATGAAGAAACTTTTGCTTTTGTTGGCTTGCCTCCTGATCCCTGTTTTCTACCCTCTGTCTTCCGCCCACGCCGCCATCACCATCGGCCTCGAAGGGCCGATCACCGGCCCCTATGCGGTGTTTGGCGAGCAGATGCGGCGTGGCGCCATGCAGGCGATCGCCGACATCAACGTGGCCGGCGGCGTGCTGGGCCAAAAACTGGTGCTCGAAATTGCCGACGATGCCTGCGACCCGCGCCAGGCCGTGGCGGTCGCCAACCGCATGGGCAGCGAGGGCGTGAAATTCGTGGTCGGGCCTTATTGCTCCGGCTCGGCCATCCCGGCCTCCAAGGCCTATATGGACGAAGGTATCTTGATGATCACGCCGGCCTCGACCAACCCGGCCTTAACCGACGAAGCCAAGGATTTGATTTTCCGCACCTGCGGCCGCGACGACCGCCAAGGCGCCGCCGACGGCGATTACCTGCTCAAGCACTTCAAGGGCCAGCGCATTGCCATCGTGCAGGATGAATCCGCCTATGGCCTCGGCATCGCCCAGCAGGTGCAGAAAACCCTCAACGCCGGCGGCGTGCAGGAAGTCCTGTTCGATGCCTATACGCCCGGCGAGCAGGATTATTCGGCCCTGATCTCGAAATTGAAGCGTGCGCGTGCGCAAGTGGTCTTCATCGGTGGCTATCACACCGAAATCGGCCTGATCGCCCGCCAGTTGAAGCAGCAAGGCGCGGCCATCCAGATCGTCGCGCCGGATTCGCTGATGACCAAGGAATTCTGGACCATCGCCGGGCCGTCCGGTGAAGGCGTGTTGATGAGCTTCGGCCGCGATCCGCGCGATTTGCCGGAAGCGAAGGCCGCCATCGCCGCCTTGCGCAAAAGCGGCTTCGAACCGGAAGGCTATACCCTTTATACCTACGCCGCCGTGCAGGTCGTGGTGGACGGCATCAAGCGCGCCGGCGCGCCCGATCCGATGAAAGCCGCGGCGGCAATCCGCGCAAAGCCGATTAGCACCGTGATCGGTACCTTGAAATACGACGCCAAGGGCGACGTCGATGGCTTTAAATATGTCATGTATCGCTGGCACGACGGAAATTATAAGGAGATCGGCGAGTGAAGAAATTCTGGCTCGCCGGCCTCGCGGCGTTTTTCCTGCTGACGGTATCCGCTCATGCCGACATCGACATCGCCGCCGTCGGGCCGATCACCGGGCAGGACGCGCCGACCGGTGAGCAGATGCAGCGCGGGGCCGAGGCGGCGGTGGCCGCGATCAACGCCGCCGGCGGGGTTTTGGGGCAAAAACTGCATCTGTCGATCCGCGACGATGTTTGCGATCCCAAGCAATCGGTCGCCATCGCCAATGAACTCAGCGGCGGCGGCACGGCCGCGGTTATTGGCCCGATGTGTTCGGGCTCGGCGATCCCGGCCTCGCGCGTCTATAACGATGCCGGCATCGTCATGATCTCGCCTTCGGCCACCAATCCGCTTCTCACCGAGCAGGGATTTGATACGGTGTTTCGTACCTGCGGCCGCGACGACCAGCAGGGCGACAAGGTCGCGGAATTTATCGCCACGCATTATCCCGGCAAGGCAGTCGCCATTGTCCACGACAAAACCGCCTATGGGCAAGGCATCGCCGAGGACGTGCAAAAGACTTTGCATAAACTCGGCATTCACGAAGCGATGTATGAATCGATCTCGCGCGGCGAACGCGACTATTCGGCGCTGGTCTCGAAATTGAAGGAACATGGCATTGACGTGCTGTTCTATGGCGGCTATCACACCGAGGCTGGCTTGATCGTGCGGCAGATGCGCGATCAAGGGTTGAAGACGGTGTTCATCGGCGACGACGATTTGACCACCAGTGAATTCTGGGCGATCACCGGCAAGGCCGGCGAGGGCGCCTTGATGAGCTTCCAGCCCGATCCGCGCCGGTTGCCGGAGGCGGTCGATGCGGTAAGACGTATCCGCGCCACCGGTTTCGAGCCCGAAGGCATCACGCTCTACACCTACGCGGCGGTGCAAGTGCTGGCGCAAGCGGTGCAGCGGGCGCATGCGACCGACGGCGCCAAGCTTGCCGCCGTCATGCATGGCGGGACTTTTTCGACGGTGCTGGGACCCGTCACATTCGATTCGAAAGGAGAC
Organism: Alphaproteobacteria bacterium; assembly: GCA_035531735.1. Lineage (GTDB taxonomy): Bacteria > Pseudomonadota > Alphaproteobacteria > UBA9219 > UBA9219 > DATKSH01. The sequence continues at coordinate 2,709 of DATKSH010000161.1, read as the reverse complement.
GTGAAGAATCCGGACTATATAATCTATCGCTGGAGCAATGGCTCCTACGCGCCTTTGAAACAACAATAAAATTCTCTCAGAAACCCCTCGAACATGCTGATTCGCCCTCTTTACGACTGGCTGCTGCGGCAAGCTGAAAAGCCCTATGCGCATTGGCTGCTTTTCATCGTCGCGGTGATCGAGCCGTGCCTGTTCCCGTTGCCACCCGACGCGCTGATGATCCCGATGGCGATCGCGCGCCGCGACCGCGCCTTTCGCTACGCGGCCATCACCACGCTCGGTTCCCTGACGGGCGCGCTGATCGGTTATGGCATCGGCGCGCTGGCTCTGGCCACCGTCGGCCACTGGATCATCGACACCTATAGCCTGCAAACCACTTTCGATCATTTCCGGCATGGATTCCGGAAATGGGGCATGCTGGTGATTATCGCCAAGGGTGCCATCCCGGTGATCCCGGTGCCGTTCTTTTTGGTCCCGTTTGCCAGCGGCGTGGTGCATTTCGGCCTCGCCAAATTCGTGGCGGCGATCCTGATCGCGCGCGGCGGGCGGTTTTTCGTTGGCGCGGGGCTGATTTATAAATTCGGCGAGCCGATCCGCTATTTCATCGAGCGCTATTTGCCGTGGGTCGCTTTTGCCATCATCGCCGGCGTTGCCCTGTGGGTGTGGGCGGTGGTGCGATAAAGATCAATTTTGCGGTGAATTGCTGTTGGCGCTGGCCGGCGGCTTGAGCTTCAATTGCCTGAAGCATTCCAGCCATAATTTGGCGACGGCGGCGGGCGAATGGCCGCCGAAGCCTTTCTCGTCGCAATCGGGGATCACGATCGCATGCAAATCGGTTTGCGCAAGCAAGGCGGCCGCGCGTTCCGGCGTCGCTGCCACCACTTGATCCGCCACCTGCAAAAGCCGGGCAAGGTCGTCGCCGGGTTCCTCGGCGTCGATGTCGGCCACCACGTAGCAACCCAGATGCTTGGCCGCGCGCGCCAGCTTGAGGCGCGAGGGACCGGAAATGCATCCGATCACCACGATGTCGGTGTTAAGCTGCTGTAAATGCTGGCCAACTTGCACCGGGTCGGCGTCGTGCAAATTGCCGAACACCGAGCAGGCGACGCCGAGCTTTTCGATCTCGCGCGCGGGCGCCAGGCAGCGGCGGCAGACGTCAGGCGCGGAGGAGGTCAGGCCGCCTTCCGGCAGCGGCTCGATCGGCGCTTCGTTGAACCAGGCGATGTGGCGCAGCATGGGGGGCATGCTAGACCATCTCGCGCCGGGAGCAAACAGGAATGGAGCCGCCCTTATGCCGCGTTGATGGTTTCGATCACGCGGCGTGCCAATGCTATGGTGATCTTGCGCCCGGTCGCGAGCGACGCGCGGTCGAGCGCCACGACCAGTTGTCGCACCGCGCCCGGCGAACGTTCGACGCGCGACAAAAGATAATCGACCACCTCGGCGCCGATGTCGATCTGGCGATCGCGGAACTGCTTGACCAGAAGGGCGATCAGCAAATCGTCGTCGGGCGGCAAAAGGGCGATGGCCGGCGCGGCCAACAGGCGCGAGCGCAAATCCGGCAAAGCGATGTTCCAGTGCGCCGGCGGGCGCCGCGCCGTCAGCAGCATCGAGCCGCCATTCTCGCGCAGCATGTTATAAATATGCAAAAGGGCTTGTTCGCGCTCGGCCCGGCCGCCGATGCAGGCGGCGTCTTCGATCACGAGGGCGCGGTTGCTCATGACCACAAGGCCGGGATCGGCCTCGCCGATGTCTTCGGCGGCCAAAACCTTGCCGCGGCTTTTGCTCCGCCAGACATGGGCCAAATGAGTCTTGCCGGCGCCGGCCGGCCCGTAAACGACCATGCCATGCGCCGGCCAATCGGGCCAGCGGTCGATCCAGGCGACGGCGTCCTTGTTGCTGGATGCGACCAAAAAGTCGTCGGCTTCCATCGCCTCGCGATGCGGCAAGGGCAGGGGATATTGCGCGACGTTCATGGCCGGTTGGGCGCCAGGGGATCTTTATAAAGGGCGCTGGCCTTGTATTGGGCGATGGCGAAGCGCGCCAGTACGCCGGTGACGGCGGCGACCGGCACGGCGATCAAGACGCCCGTGAAGCCCATCAGGCGCGCGCCGGCGATCAGGGCGAACAGGATCCAGACGGGATGCAGGCCGACGCGATGCCCGACCAAGCGCGGGCCGAGGATATAGGCTTCCAGCGCATGGCCGAGTAAAAGGACGGCGACCACGGAGCCGATATGCATCCAGCTATTGAATTGCGCGAGGGCGAAGGCGAGGCTGGCGACCCACGCGAAGGTGGTGCCGACAAAAGGGATGAAGGAAAGAATGCCGGCCGAAACGCCGATCGCCGCGCTATAGGGCACGCCCGTAAGCGTCAGTCCGATTCCATAAACGAAGCCGAGGCATAGGCACACCAGCGCCTGCCCGCGCACGAATCCCGACAGCGTGCGGTTGATTTCCGCCAGTTGCGCGCGGATCACGTCGTAATGCCGGCGCGGCAGGGCGGAATCGACCGCGCCGGTCAATTGCGGCCAGTCGCGCATCATGTAAAACGCCACCACCGGCGTAACGACCAGGAGCGCCAGCACGTCGATGATCGCGAGGCTGCCGGTGACGAGGCTTTGCAGCGCCTTGCCGGCGAAGCCGGCGACGCTGCCGGCATATTGGCCGGCGGCGGCCTGCGCCTTTTCCACGCTGCCCGGCGAAACGC
>DATKSH010000160.1:0-9691 GCA_035531735.1 Alphaproteobacteria bacterium | reverse complement strand
GCTTGTCCGTGGGCAAATGCGGCACCGTCGCCTCCAGCATCCGCAGCATCTCCGCCTGCCCCTCGCCGACCGCAAGCCCGCCGATGGCATAGCCGTCGAAGCCGACGCGCTGCAAAACTTCCGCCGATTCTTCGCGCAATTCGGGATAAACGCCGCCCTGATTGATGCCGAACAGGGCATAGCCTGCCTGCGGCCGGAACGCTTCCTTGCAGCGCTCGGCCCAGCGCATCGACAGGCGCATCGAAAGCGCGGCCTGCTCCCTTGTTGCCGGATGCGGCGTGCATTCGTCGAGGCACATGGTGATGTCGGCGTCACAGCGGTTCTGGATCTCGACCGCGCGCTCCGGCGTCAACTCGTGTTTACTGCCGTCGAGGTGCGATTTAAAGATGACGCCGCGCTCGCTAATCTCGCGCAAGGACGATAGCGACATCACCTGGTAACCGCCGGAATCGGTCAAAAGGGGGCCCGGCCAATCCATGAATGTGTGCAGGCCCCCCAAGCGCTGAATGCGCTCGGCGGTCGGCCGCAGCATTAAATGATAAGTGTTGCACAGCGCCAATTCCGCGCCGGTCGCGCGCACGGCATCCGCCGTCATCGCTTTCACCGTCGCGGCTGTACCCGTCGCCATGAAGCACGGCGTCTCGAACGAACCATGCGCGGTCGCCACGCGCCCGCGCCGCGAAGCACCATCCACCGCCGAAATCGTCAACCCGAACGCGCTCATTCTTTTTCCAGCAAACTCGCATCGCCATAGGAATAAAACCGGTAACCGCGCCCTATAGCATATTCGTAAGCCGCGCGCATGCGCTCCATGCCGGAAAAAGCCGACACCAGCATGAACAAAGTCGAGCGCGGCAAATGGAAATTGGTCACAAGCGCGTCGACGATCCTGAAGCGATAACCGGGCGTGATGAAAATATCCGTCTCGCCGCAAAAGGGCCGCAAAACGCCGTCCGCATCCGCCGCCGCTTCCAAAAGACGCAAGGAGGTGGTGCCGACCGCAACCACGCGTCGTCCTTCGCTTTTCGCCTTATTGATCCGCGCCGCCACGGCCGGCGTAATCTCGCCCCATTCGCCATGCATGACGTGATCTTTCACCCGTTCGGCCTTGACCGGCAGGAACGTCCCGGCCCCGACATGCAACGTCACGGTCGCGCGTTCGATGCCCTTGGCATCGAGTTTAGCCAATAATTCCTGAGTAAAATGAAGACCGGCGGTCGGCGCCGCGACCGCGCCATCGTGCGCGGCATAGACGGTCTGGTAGCGCGCCTTGTCCTCGGCCGTGGCACCGGCCTCTCGCCGGATATAAGGCGGCAACGGCGCGTGGCCGTATTTTTCCAGAAGCGCCGGCAACGCTGCGTCCGCCGCCGCAAAGCGCAACAGCACCTCGCCGTCGTCGCGTTTTTCGATCACCGTGGCGGCGAAATCCGGCGCGAAAAGAATGTCATCGCCCGCGCGCAATCTTTTGCCCGGCTTTGCAAAGGCCAGCCACGTTCGCGGCGACTCTTTTTTGTGCAGGAGAATTTCGACCCTAACATCCCCGCGCCTGCCGTAAAGCCGCGCCGGGATCACGCGCGTATCGTTGACGACAAAAAGGTCGCCCTCGCGCAGAAGGCCGGGCAAATCGAACACGTGATGGTCGGAAAGCGCATCCGCCCGCACATGCAAAAGCCGCGCATGGTCGCGCGGCGCGGTCGGCGCTTGCGCGATCAGTCCCGGCGGCAAATCGAAATCGAAATCGGAAGTCAGAAAGCAGGTATCAGGCATCAGATATTATATTTCCAAATTCTGATACCCGATACCTGATACCTGCTATTTGCCTACCGCACCACGCGCCAGCTACCGTCCGGCTGCAAACAGGCGGTGCCGTAAGTCTCGGCTTCATGGCCGGCGACCGTCGCTTCCTGCGTAAACTCGCGGCAATAATCGGAATTGGCGGTGTCGTAATAGGGCGAGGGCGAAGCGTCATAGGCGGGCGGCGCCACGTAATTCGGCACATAGGTGGTCTGGAAATAAACCGGGCCCGGGTAATAAACATAGCCGGGCTCGCTGTAATAAGCAGAGTCGTAAGCATCTTCGCGATCAAGCGAGGCGCCGACCGCGTTTCCGGCAAAGCCGCCCACCAGTACGCCAGCGGCGGTCGTGGCCACGCGCCCATCGCCGCGGCCGAACTGGTTGCCGACCAAGCCGCCGACGCCGGCGCCGACCAAGGTGCCGACGAACTGGTTCTCGCCGGCAGCATAGGCGGGCATCGCGCTCAACGCGCCGATTGCCAGCGCCGCCACGGCTCCCAAAAGAAACGCGCGCATCGGTTCACCGTTTTTGGTTCGCCATCTTTTCGCAATCATTATGTTCTAATTGCCGCCTATGGCAAGAGTATGGCAGGCGCAACTTTTGGTAGTATGTGACATAGAAACCGCACGATAAAGTTTTCCTTTCGCTTCATCTCGTTAGAAGCGGAAAGAAAAAATTAGGGTTAAGATTTCTTTGTGCGAGGTTCCATGACGATTTTCACCATCGGTCATTCGACCCGCCCGCTCGCCGTCTTTATCGACCTTTTGCGCGCGGCCGGGATCGATCTCCTGATCGACGTGCGACGTTTTCCCCACTCGCGCCGCCAGCCGCAATTCAATATCGAAATGCTGCCGGGCGAACTGGCCAAGGCCGGCATCGATTACCTGCACATGCCCGAATTAGGCGGCAGGCGGCCGAAACGCGCGGATCAGCCCTCGCCGCATAGCCTGTGGCGCGAGACAGGCTTCCGCAATTACGCCGATTACGCGGAAACGCCAGCGTTCCGCGCCGCTTTCGTGCGCCTGCTTTCTTTCACGCGCGACGGAAAACGTCCCGCCATCATGTGCGCGGAAGCCTTATGGTGGCAATGCCACCGCCGCATCATTGCCGATTACCTTTTGGCCGCCGGTATCGAGGTCATGCATATCCTCGACAAGAAAACCGAACCCGCGCATCTGACCGAAGGTGCGCGTCCGCGCCCCGACGGCACGATCCTCTATAGCGCGACGCCGTTGCTGGATTAGAATTTTTGATTGCGAATCTGATCGGCCAAGAAGGTTTGACTGTCCCCCTCTTGTGGGAGGGCTTTGACAGGAAGGCCTATGTCCGCCGCCGCGCCAAAAGCCACCGCCCCTCCTGCACCTGCCATGCGACGAGCCCCGGCGCGTAAAGCAAAAGGTCGCGGCAGCGGCGGATGACGGCCAAGGCCGCGGCGATGTCGGCCGGCAATCCCAGCATATGGCCGAACAAGAGGAATCCCGCCTCCTGCACGCCGAGCGCGGCCGGCACCGCGAAGGCGGCGCTGGCGGTCGCCTGGATGAGCGCCTCTAACATAAAAGATTCCGCGAACGGCAAGGGATGATGGAGAAATTGCAAGGGCAGCCAGATCTCGATCGCGCCCGCGCACCACGACGCAAATTGCCAGAAAAAGCAGGTCAAAACCTTGCGCCGGCGCCGGTAAAGCGCATGCACCGCGCGGTCGAGCCGCGCGCTGTCGCCGGCGAAATTTTTCCATTTGTCGCGGAACAGGACGGTAAAAAGCCGCGAGGCAAGGCCGAAAAAACCGAGCCTTTGGACAAACACCAAGGCGGCGATCGCCGGCACGGAAATCGCAAGCCCCAACGCGAGTTGCAGAACAATATCGCGGGCGCCGACATGGAACGCAAACATGCCGATGCCGATGACGTCGAACAAAAACACCGCGATCACCGACATGGTGATCTCGGCGACGATGGCGGAAACGGCGGCGAATTTGCGGATACGATGCTTGATCATCAGGCGCACCGCGACGATCTCGCCGCCGATGCGCGCGACCGGCATCAGATTGTTGATGGCGGCGCGGATCCACAAAAGATAAAGGAAGAACGGCAACGACGGGCGCTTCTTGCCCGGCATCAGGGCGCGCCAGCCGACGACCGAAAACGTCATGGGAAAAAGATGGGCGAGGCACGACCACAGAATGCCCCAGCCGGCAACGGCCAGCGCGGCGACCACCTCATGATAACCGCTGCCGACGATAATCGCGGTGGCGGCGGCAAGGCCCAGAAGGCCGAGCAGAAGGGCGAAGCGGAGCATTTAGGTGCTAGGCGCTAGTGGCTAGTTGCTAGCCGTTATTACAAACGTAACGGTCGCGAGCAACCGTTGCGGCCGGCGCGGCCGGCGCGGCCTGCTAGCACCCAGCACCTAGTACCCGGCACCTATTTCGGCAACGGCTCCGGCTTATCGGAAAGCGTCCTGAGCCACGCGATCACGTTGGCGCGGTCCTGGTCGTTGGCAATGCCGGCGAAGGTCATCTTGGTGCCGGGAATATAGGCGCGCGGATCGTAAAGCCACTCGTTGAGCGTCGCGTAAGTCCAGACCTGCGTCTTGGTCGCCTGCATGGCGTCGGAATAGTCGTAACCCGCCATATGCGCGTGATGATCGCCGAGAATACCGTAAAGATTGGGGCCGATCTTGGCCGGCTCGCCCTTGCCGAAGCTGTGGCAGGTGCCGCACACGCGCGCATATTGCTGGCCGGCGGCGGCGTCCGCCTTGGCCAATAAGGGGCCGATGGGGGCCGGGCCTTTAGGCGCGGCGGGCGTGGCCGATGCCGTCGCAGCCGGCACGCCTTTGACGACAAAGGCATTCTTGGCTGGCATTTCCTGATGGACGATCGCGCGGGCGACGAAGCCCGCGATCATCGCCACCAGCATCGCCACCAGCACCGACGCGATCAACTTGTTCCATTCGAAGCCATTCATGGGAAACCCGACCGGCAAGGAGAAAAGAAGGAATCGCGCCCGCGCGAAGCGCCGGCCGCGAAAAACGAGGGCAAATTAATGCCATTGACGCGCCCTGTCGAGGACGAAAGCGGGAAAAAAGCGAGAAAAGCACGGTACGGTGTGGTTTTCGAAACAGCCACGAAACGTCGAAAACCCCGGCGCGGCTTGACTCAAGATGAGGAATAGCGCACCCAAAACGCATGGAAAAAAACCATGCCCCGCCCCGCCGGCCCATCGTCATCATCCCGGCGCGGATGGCGTCCACGCGCCTGCCGGGCAAGCCTTTGGCCGGCATCCACGGCGTGCCGATGATCGTGCATGTGCTGAAGCGCGCGCTCGAAAGCGACATCGGCCCGGTCGCGGTGGCCTGCGATGGCGCGGAAATTGCCAACGCGGTCGAAAAGGCGGGGGGAAAAGCGGTGCTGACAAACCCGGATCATGCGTCCGGCTCCGACCGCATCTGGCAAGCGCTGAAGGCGCTGGAGGGAGAATCGAAGGGCGCAAGTTACGACGCCGTCATCAATGTGCAGGGCGATTTGCCCTCTATCGACCCGGCGGCGATCCGCGCGGCTTGGGAAGGCCTCGGCGATCCGCAAACCGACATCGCCACGCTGGCGGTCGCAATAAAAACCGAAGGGGAGAAAACCGCCTCACAGGTGGTGAAGGCGGTCATTGAATTTGAGGAGGGAAAAAACCACGGCCGCGCGCTTTATTTTTCGCGCCGGGCCGTGCCGTGGGGCGATGGCCCGCTTTACCATCATGTCGGGCTTTACGCCTATCGCCGCAACGCCTTGGAGCGTTTCGTCACGGCGCCGCCGTCGCAACTGGAACGACGCGAAAAACTCGAACAATTGCGCGCGCTGGCCCTCGGCCTCTATATTGGCGTGACGGTGATCGACACGGTGCCGCTCGGCGTCGATACGCCGGAGGACCTCGAAACGGCGCGCCGCCTGCTGAGCAAATGACGAGGAACCGATGAAAAAGAAAATCGCCTTTCAGGGCGCGCCGGGCGCCTATTCCGACCTCGCCTGCCGCGCGGTCTATCCGTCCCATGAAACGCTGCCCTGCATGGCGTTCGAGGACGTGTTTGCGGCAGTCAAGCGCGGCAAGGCCGGTCTCGCCATGATCCCGGTGGAAAATTCATTGGCCGGCCGGGTGGCCGACGTCCATCATCTGCTGCCGGAAGGCGGCCTCTACATCGTCGGCGAGCATTACCAGCCGATCACCCATCATTTGCTGGCTTTGCCGGGCGCAAAATTGAAGGACATCGCGCGCGCCGAAAGCCATGTGCAGGCCCTCGCCCAATGCCGCAAATGGCTGCGCAAGAAAGGCATCAAGCCGGCGATCAAGGCCGATACGGCCGGTTCGGCGGCGGAAGTGGCGGCATTGGGCGACAAAAGCGTCGCGGCGGTCGCCTCGCAACTGGCGGGAAAAATTTACGGCTTAAAGAGCCTCGCGTCCAACATCGCCGATGGGCCGCGCAACGTCACGCGCTTCCTGATCCTCGCCGGCCAGCCGCAGTGGCCCAAACCCGGCACGGCTTGCGTCACCACGCTGGTGTTCCGCGTCAAAAGCGTGCCGGCGGCGCTCTATAAAACGCTCGGCGGCTTCGCCACCAACGGCGTCAACATCACCAAGCTCGAAAGCTATTTGGTCGACGGCCATTTCTCGAAGGCGCAATTCCGCCTCGATGTCGAGGCCCATCCGGCCGAAAGGCCCCTGCGCCTTGCTTTGGAAGAACTCGCCTTTTTCGCCCACGAGGTCAAAATCCTCGGCGTCTACCCGGCCGCGAAATTCCGCCGCCGCGGCTAAATCACATTCGACTTATAAACATGGAACAAACTCTCGCTCGCCGCCTGCACCGCGCCGCTGCCCTCGAAGCGGTAATACCAATCGCCGGGCTCGGAGATCGATAAATCGTAATGGTAAGCGCCGGCGCCGTCGCGCATCACATCCGACGGATAGGTATAAACCGCGACGGTGGCGTCCGGCTGCTTGACACGCAAGGTGATGGCCGAAGGATCGGCAAGGGTGCCGCCGATGTCGCTGAAATCGGCCGACAACCGCACGACATCGCCGCAATCGTAAAAATTGGTCATGGCGCAGTCTCCGTGATTTGCAATCCGTAAAGCGCGGCATCGGCCAGCGCGAGCGCCGCGCCGGCATCGCCGAGGCCCAGCAACCCGCCCTGCGCCGCGTCGCCAAGGCTCACCGCGCCCGGCACGGCGGCGACGGGCCCATGCCCATAAAGTTGCGCCGTGGCGGCGGGCGCGGTGAGCGCCAGCGATCCCGCAAAGCATGCCGGCGCCCCCATCGGCACGGATGGCCGCCATAAGCCGGCCGGCGCATGCGGCTGGAACCTAGTGCCGGTGAGGGTCGCGCCGAAACGGCTCGGCCCCCAATCGGGTTCGCCGGAACCGAGGCCGGTCAAAGGGTAATAAAGCGCAAGCGCCGAAGGCCGCATGAAAAGCGGCGAGACGCCCTTCGCCAGCGCCGCCGCTTCCGATGCGTTCAAAACAACGCCGTTCCACAGCGCCACTTCGGCGATCTTGCCGTCCCACGTCAGGTTGGTGTTGGCGTAACTGTTGCCGATGGCAAAATCGTTGCCGCTAAAACCCGGAACGAACGTGCCGCTCGCGCGGCTGTAACTCGACATCGCGACCGCGCTGCCGTTGATGTAAGCGACGGGATCGTTGGCCGGCGACGATGCGTCGTAAGCCAGCAGCAGATGCTGCCATGCGGTTGTGCCCGCCGCCGTGCTGAACAGCCATACGTTGGAGCCCCCGGAAAACGCCGCCGCGAACCCAAATTGAGTGGAAGAATTATTGGCATACAAATTATGCGCCGGGGAACGCCATAAATTGCCGAAATTGTTATGCCCGGGACCGTGAAAGGTAAACCACGCCGATATGCTGGCCTTGGTTTGCGCCGGCCCGCCAAAGGTCGTCAGGATGCGGTCGGTGCCGGCGCCGTAAGTCGATCCGAATCCGCGCGCCATTGCCTATTCCCAAATCACGGTCGCGATCCAGGTGCTGGCGGCCGCCAGCGTCCAGCCAGACGTATTAAACGCCAAAGCCACCACCAACTCGTCGTTGCCGTTCGCCGCCGCCGACAGCGCGATCTTGGTTTCCTTATATGTATCGGCATCGCCCGCGCCCCACGTCACGGTCGCCTGCGTTTCCGATGTCAGGCTGGCGGCGGACGGGCTCGCGCCGGCGGCGACATTGGCATCCGACACCGTCACTGTCGCATTGCCGCTCGACGCATCGGCCAGCGCCAGCAAGCGCAACTTCAGGGTGCCGGGCGGGATCGCGGGCGGCATCGGAAAGCGCAATTGCCAAACGGTATCCGCGCCGAGCGAGGCGGCGACGCCGAGCCCGCAATCGGCCGGCGCGGCATTGCCGCCCGACCCGACATAGATATTGGGAAAAGCGTTACCGCTGGTATCGGAGGTATAGGGAGGAAAATGATAAATCGGTCCGCCGGGCATGGTCGCTCCTTACGCGCTCGGCACGGTGAAAGTGAAGCTGGTGACAGCGAAGGTCGCGCCGGCCGCAAGCGCCGTGCTATCCAGATTCAGATCGCACCCCGACGTGCCGACGCTGCCGTCCATGATGGCCGTGCTTCCATCCGACTTGAACAGCCGGAACCACGCGGCCGTGCCGGAGGCGGCAACGGTCACATTGGCAATCGCATTGGCACTGATGACGCCGTCCGCCGCCGCGCCGAACGCCGGGCTCGCCAACGTCACGGTCGCCAAGAGATTCTGCGTCGTGATCGCGGTCTCCGGCGTCGCAGGCTGCGTCCCGTCATAAATTTTCAGCAGCGCGTCGTCGGTGAAAGCGCCGACCAGCGCATTCGCTTCCTGCGAAGCCGCCGCCTGCGCGATCTTCAAATTCGAGGGCATTCGTTACGTCTCCAGAAACTCAAAAGATATTGCAGCGAGCGCGTCGTTCCCATCACGGCGCAACCTCGCCACTTGCGTCCTCCCCCCTTGAGGAGGAGGACGCGAAAACTTGGGCTTACGTACGCCGAAGGCGGGCGTAAGCCTTAGTTTTCGCAGGAGAGGGGGTCACTTCACGCCGTCGCACGCCGTCATCGCCGCCGTCGCCTCATCGATAAATCCGCGATCGAGCAAACTCTGCGTGAGGCACGCTTTCATGCCCCGCGCCAGACCGGCATCGGCCGGCAGCGCGGCCATGAAATCGCGCGGCGGGGCAAGCGCCGGCATTTTGCACGGCACCATAACCGGCATATCGACCGCGACCGGCGTATAAACCGGCGGTTGCGCGGCGCACGCCGCCAGCGCCAGCAGCAATAAAACCGCGCCTCTCACTTTTTCATCCCCGGCCGCCGCGCCTTCAAATAATCGCGCAAGATCGCCTGCGCCGCGCGGCAATCGTCGCCGCCGGTTTTCTCTTTCCCGATGTGCGCGGCCAAGATTTCATCCTGCCGGGCTTGCGCGCGTGCCCGCCTCACCGCCAGCGCCGCGCGCCGCGCCCGCACGGCAACCGCCGCCCGCCACGCCGCCAATTTCTCATTCTGCGCCGCGGCCGCATCCTTGAAACGCGCGTTATCGGCGCTCAAGGACGCATTGATCGCCCGCAAATCGCCGTAACGCGCCGCGTCGGCGGCGATCTCGCGATGCTGCACATAAACCGCGAGTCCCAACGCCACAAAGGCTGCAAGAACCACGCCGATTACCAAACCCTGCAAAGCCGACATCAGTCATTCTCCGCTTGCTTCGCTTCCGGCTCCGTCCCCGACTTGGCCCACACGCCAATGCCACCGCCGCCCATCGCCAAGCCGAACCCGGCGCCATAGCCCTGAGCGTCGAACGCGCCGCTATGGACCACGGTCCAGCCGGCATAGACGATGAAAGCGACGGCCCCCGCCGCCAACAAAACGCGCGCGAC
>DATKSH010000159.1:0-2897 GCA_035531735.1 Alphaproteobacteria bacterium | reverse complement strand
TCTATGCCGGCTTGCCGATTTTGACCAACCAGCCAGACGCCGCGACAAAAAGGGAAATCCCGCACCAGCTTTACGGCGTCATCAACCCCGCCACGCGTTTCTCGGCCGGCAAATGGCGCGAGGCAGCTATCACGGCTATCGACAAGTCGTTGGCCGAGGGCCATACGCCCATTCTCGTCGGAGGCACCGGACTCTATTTCAAAGCATTACTGGAAGGCATCGCCGATATTCCCGATGTGCCGGAGGAATTGCGCGCAAAGGTCGAGGCGCATTACGGGAAAGTCGGCGAAGAAACTTTTCGCAAGGAACTGGCGACGCTCGATTCGGAAAGTGCCGCGCGCATCGCCAAGAACGACCGCCAGCGCCTCGTGCGCGCTTTCGCGGTCGGCGCGGAAACCGGCCGGTCGCTCACCGACTGGCAGAAGCAAACGCCCGCCATGGCGTTGCCCGACGATCTTGCTATCGAGGAACATCTTTTAATGCCACCGCGCGAGGAACTCTATGCCGCTTGCGACAAACGGTTTGCGGAGATGATGGCGCACGGTGCGGTCGAGGAAGCGCGCGCGTTTTTGAAGCGCGGCCTCGATCCCGAATTACCCGCGATGAAAACCATCGGGTTGCGCGAAATCGGCGCACATTTGCGCGGTGAAACCTCATTGGATGAGGCCGTCGCCAAAGCCCAGCAAGCCACGCGCAATTACGCAAAACGGCAGGTGACGTGGTTCCGGAATCAGGGATCAGCATTCAGGGGTCAGCATTCGGAGGAAACATAACTGCATTTTTATACGTCATTCCCTGAATGCTATTCTTCCATCCCTTTAATCCGGCTGGCCAACGAAGCCTGTAAAAACAAGTCGATATCGCCATCCAAAACCTTCGCCGCTTGCGATGTTTCGGTGCCGGTGCGGGCGTCCTTGACCATCTGATAAGGCTGTAAGACGTAAGAACGAATCTGGTGGCCCCAGGCGATGTCGGTTTTCTGCGCCTCGATGACGGCAGCCGCATCCTCGCGCTTTTTCAACTCAGCCTCGTAAATTTTCGCGCGCAGCATTTCCATCGCCTTGGCGCGGTTCTTGTGCTGCGAGCGTTCCTGCTGGCACGCGACGACAATGCCGGTCGGCATATGGGTGATGCGGATGGCGCTTTCGGTCTTGTTGACGTGCTGGCCGCCGGCGCCGGATGAACGATAGGTGTCGATCTTCAAATCCTTGTCGTTGATCTCGACCGGGATCGAATCGTCCACCACCGGGCTGACCGCGACGCTGGCGAAGCTGGTATGCCGCCGCGCGTTGGAATCGTAAGGGCTGATGCGCACGAGGCGATGCACGCCGGATTCGGTCTTGAGCCAACCGTAAGCATTTGCGCCGGTAATCTGCACGGTCGCCGATTTGATGCCGGCTTCTTCGCCCGCGCTCTCGTCGAGCCATTCGACCTTATATCCATGTTGCTCGGCCCAGCGGATATACATGCGCATCAGCATCTGCGCCCAGTCCTGCGCCTCGGTGCCGCCGGCGCCGGCATTGACTTCAAGGTAGCAATCGTTGCCGTCGGCCTCGCCGGACAACAGGCTTTCCAATTCGCGCTGCGCCGCCGTCTCGCGCAACGCGAACAATACCTTGTCGCTTTCCGCAACGAGGGCCTCATCGCCCTCGGCCTCGGCCATTTCGATCATCGCCACATTGTCGCGCAAGCCACGCTCGATGGCGCGATAGCCCTCGACCGCCTTATCGAGATGCGTGCGCTCGCGCATCAAACTTTGCGCCTTTTTGGAATCGTTCCACAGATTGGGGTCTTCGGCGAGCGCGTTCAGCTCGTCGAGGCGCGCCGTGGCCTTGTCGTAGTCAAAGATGCCTCCTCAGCAGGCCCATCGATTTTTCAATGGCTGCTATGGCGGACTGGATTTCGGCGCGCATGCATAACTCCTCATGAATCGGTCTGGAGCGGGTGACGGGAATCGAACCCGCATAGCCAGCTTGGAAGGCTGGAGCTCTACCATTGAGCTACACCCGCGTCCCGGCGAACGGCCACCGCTGCGGCCCCGGTTTATAGCAAGGATATGTACCGCCGTCCCGTTATCAATTGATTAAGCGGGCCGCCGCCGCGGGAAATGTGGAGAATCGGCCAGCGCGGCGCTAAACCGGTTTCATGCCCGTGCTTCCTTACATTTTCTTCCGGCGGCCGCCCCGGCGACGCGCGCGGCGCAAACGGATTGTTCCCGCCCTGCCCGCGCATCGCTTTGCCGATGGCGCGACGATTGTTTATCTGGGCCACGGTTATCGCCTGCGCGTCACGCAAGATGCGGGTTTGCCGCAAGGCTGCCGCCTCGTGCCGCGGCGGCTCACGGTCAACATTCACGATAAAGAATTATCCGGCAAAAACCTCCATGCCGAAGTGCGGCTTGAAATCCTTTTGTGGATCAAGCGCCGCGCGCGCGTAAAATTCCAAAGGCGCGTCGATCTGTGGGCCGGGCGCATGGGCGTCGCCTGTCAACGCCTAATCGTCAGCAACCCGCGCAGCCGCTGGGGCAGTTGCAACGCCGGCAACGTGGTGCGGCTCAACTGGCGGCTGATGCTGGCGCCGCTGCCGTTGCTGGATTACGTCGTGGCGCACGAACTCAGCCACGTCGCGCACAAAAACCACAGCAAGAATTTCTGGGATTTCCTCGCCGCCGCCATGCCCGATTGCCGCGAACGGCGGCGGCGGTTGCGATCATTGGAGCGCGAGTTTATTTTGTGAATTCCCCGTCGCGGCGCGCATGAAAGGCGGCACGACAAAATCGATCAGGATGAAATCGGCATTTTCCGCGGCATAAACATTGGTGTATTTGCTGGAAGGAATGGGATGGCCACGCGCGTCGCGCAGCACGTCCCAGCTGTTGATCGGCCCGTGCGAATTAT
>DATKSH010000158.1:0-7994 GCA_035531735.1 Alphaproteobacteria bacterium | reverse complement strand
AGGTCGGTAAAAGTGGCTTTTTGCTTGGCGCGGCCGAGGGTGACGATCACTTTTTCGCCCAGCGATTGGCCGCCGCCGCCGCCGCGGCTGAACGTGTAATCGACCTCGACCCAGTCGGCACCCTGCCTTCGGTCGAGTCCTTTGGCGCGGATCGAACCCATGTTGCGGCGGTGCAGGAATTGATGGTTCATGTCCATCAAATTCTCGTGCATGAAACTGTAATGCGCGGCGACATGCCGGTTGAGCCGCCGCGTTTTGTAGTGCCGGTCGCCGAACGCGCCGAGTCTCAATGGCTTGCGCGCTTCCGCCAAGGCCGGATCGCCGGGAAATACCAACAGCAAGCCGTCCACCTCGCAGACGGGATAGGCGCGCACACCGTTCGGCATCCGCGCCGGGCCGATGTCAACGTAAGGCAAATCGACGCAGGCGCCGGTGCAATCGTAGGTCCAGCCGTGATAGGTGCAGCGCAGGCGCTCGCCTTCCACCATGCCGAGACTCAGCGGCACCTGCCGATGCGCGCAACGGTCTTCGAGCGCGTAAAGCCGACCGCTTGCGGTGCGCACGAGGGCGATCGGCGCGCCGGCGAATTGTACGCCACACGCCGTGCCGGGCTTGAGATCGCTGGCCCACGCGACTGGATACCAATAATCGGGGTGCGCGCCGACCCGGCGCAGGTCGGCGGTTTCGCCGATGCCGAAATCGCCTCTCAGGGCTAAAGCATTATCGTTGGACATGGCCAATTCGCCATAACCTGCTCGCAAGCCGGATTATCGGATCGCGCAGCTCTTTTTTGAAACGGATTAGCTGCTGCCAAATGTAGCACTCGTCATATCCGTTACAAACGGCGTCATCGAAAGAAGCGGCCGCTGCAGCGGCCGCCTCTCCTTGAAACCGGATCAACTTTGCTGTTGCCAGATTAGATGCAAGCGGGTCGGGTGGCTTGCCTTTATGTCGATCTGCCGCACCTCTTGCTGTTGGCCGTTCGAGGCGCGGATCGTGTAACGGCCGGCCGGCAACTTGGCATAGAACAACGGCCCGGCGTCATCGACCTTGGCCAATTGGCGGCCGTCGCGGCCGGTGATGACAAAATTGTTATCGGCCGTGAAGTTGCCGTTGGCCGTCGAGTTGACCACGCGCAAATTATAATTCTTCGCCTGCGATTGGACGGCATCTTGCGAGTCTTTGCCGATGCCGCCGGAAATATAGCTCACGTCGCCGGCCTGATGCGGCCGCGGCATGTCGTAACCGGCTTGCGATTCGGAATTTCCGGGGCTCGCGGGAGAACTTTGCGCCGGCATGTCGTTGGCGAATGCCGGCACGGCAAGCGCGGCCGTCACGATGCCAGCCAGTAACAGGCCGTGGAACGTGCGATGGGTAGGCATGGGAACCTCCTTGTTAACCGGGGAACAACAGGACACGATATAAGCGTAAAAACGCCATGTGGTTTTTTAGGGGCTGCGCCGCGCGCCAAAATGTCTCGCCGCCGACCGAATTGCCGCTTTTCCTCCGGTCATAATTAGGCCAAAATCGACGTCCCTAAATAGGGTCCCCGCCGTTCGTTCGCGTTCCGCGATGTCGTCGTTCCAACTCCCGATGGCGATACAGTTCTTACAGGAGGAAAAAATGACCGCTCGAAAAATCCTGCTCCTTGCCACGCTTGCCGTTCTTGCTTGCCCCACGCTGGCGCATGCCGCGAATGACCGGCAAGTGTGGCGCGATACAGACGGGCAAATCGTCCACAACACATTCGGCGCATGCGTGCGCTCGCGCTGGCTGATCGGCGAGGATCCGTGCGCGCCGGAGGTGGCGCGGATCGAATGGCTGCACCACACCTACATTGCCCGCGCTGGGCGCACGGTTTATTTCGCCTTCAACCGCGCCGACCTTTCGCCGGAAGCGCGGCAGCGCCTCAAGACGCTGGAGGGCAAGGTGATGGCCGCGGCCGATATTCGTGGCGTGCGGATCGTCGGCTATGCCGACCGGCTCGGCACCGCGTCCTATAACCTCGTGCTGTCGAAAAAGCGCGCGGAGACCGTGCGGCGCTACATGATCCGCCGCGGCCTCGCCAAGCCCAGCGTGACGCGCACACGTTGGCTCGGTAAGTCGGTGTCTATCACCGATTGCCCGGCCGCCATGCCGCGTTCGCAGCTGATCGACTGCCTGCAACCCGACCGGCGCGTGACGGTCGAGATCGTCTACCGCGACGTGCCGGGCCCGGCGGCAAGCGAACGTTGAGGAGAAGACAAGCCGCTGCGCGGATCAGGACCACGCCACGCTGGTCGCCGCTTGGCGGCCGGCGGAAAAGATTTTGTCCAGCAACTGAACGATTTCCTTGAGCGCCTCCCATGACGGGGTCTTGTCGGCGAGGCGCTTAGCCATGACGTCCCAGCAATAGGACGCATGGCCGACCTTGCCGAGGCTGTTGCCAAGTTCCCAATACATCTTGCTGCTCTTGCCGAGGAAGGCGACGAATTCGGCCGAGCTGACCCTGAGCTTGAACATCTTGTCGTAGCTGTCCTGGTATTCCTTGAGGATGCCGTCGGCCTTATGCCACTCGCTGCGCAACTGGTTGCGGTCGCCTTCCAGCATGGCCTTCATCTCGTTGCGCTCGGCCGTCGACACGGCGGCGACCGGCGGCTTGAGGTCGCGCAGCCATGTCAAAAGCGCGACGAATTGCGGCTTGGCGCGCTCGTACTGGAAGGCATAGAAATTAATGCCTTTCCAGGCCGAGAAAATTTCGAGCGCACCCTCGCGCGGCAATCGAAAGGCGCGGATCAAGGGATCGAGCGCGTCGAGATCGCGCGCTTCCCAGATTTTTTCGATCAGCCGCCGCGCCTTGTCGCCGGAGGCGCTGGCGTCGGGGAAGGCGGCTTTGACCAAAGGCTCGAAGCGCTGAAGGATGAAGGTTTCGATCTCGTCCCATACATCCTTGCTGACCTCGAAATAGGCTTCGTTCATCGGGATTTTTTCGTTGAGGAACACGTCCTTCAAAAGGAACGGGTCGAGCGAGGGCAGTCGGTCGAGCACCTTGAGAATACGTGTGTCCTCGGCCAGCGATTCCCCGGTGAACGCGCCGTCGCCGAAATGCTGGGTCAGGGCCGGCTCCAGGTTTTTGTCGTTGACAAAGATCGTGCGGCCGCCCTCGTAAATATTGGCCTCGTTAAAAGGAAAATAGAGCTTGGTGCCGATGGCGCGGTCGGATCCCCGCCGTTGTTCCTCCGGCAGCGTATCCTTGACGAGTACCAGGTCGTTGAGTGGCCGGCTGCGGAAGAACGGCGTCGCGCCGGGATCTTTTTCCAAAAGCTTGCGCGTCAACAGGTTGACGTTGAGCACGCGCGGCGAACCCACGTCCAGCATCGGTTTGGAAAATTCGGTTGCCATGAAGCTGCGGGAATCGGGTTTTGAGGGAAAGCGCGCCATCCTAGCGATTTCAGGTTAACGATTCCTAACCGCCAGAATCGGCGGAAACGGGCCGTTTCAGCCGGTTACCGGGGACAGGCTTCACCCATCGTTCACCTTTTGCTGCTAGGCGGTAGGTTTCGTTTCCCGCCGCTTCCGGTTCGCGCCCATGCCCGCCCCATCCCTTGCCTACGACGTTTGCGCGCTCGGCAACGCCATCGTCGACATCGTTGCCGATGTCGATGAGGCTTTCTTGCGCCAGCAGCGCATCATCAAGGACACCATGATCCTGGTCGATGGCGCGCGCATCACGCAATTGCGTAAATCGCTGAAAGCCGCGCGGGTGGTATGCGCCGGCGGCGCAGCGGGGAATACGGTGGCCGGCCTTGCGTCCTTTGGCGGGCGCGCCGCCTTCATGGGCAAGATCGCCACCGACGATGTCGGCCATTTGTTCAAGGCGGATTTGCAAAAGCTCGGCGTCCATTACGCGACCCCGCCGCTCGCCCACGCCACCCTTGCCACCGGCCTGTGCCTGTCCTTCATTACGCCCGACGCGCATCGCAGCATGTGCACCTCGCTCGGCGCCGCCATCGAATTCGGCCTCAATGACGTGCATACCGACATCGTGCAGGCGGCGCAGATCCTCTACCTCGAAGGCTACCTGCTCGACCGCGCCCATTCGCGGCTGGCCCTAAAACTGGCGGCCGAAAGCGCGCGCGCGGCAAAGCGCAAGACCGCGCTGGCGCTTTGCGATCGGTTCTGTGTCGAGCGTAACCGCAAGGAATTCGTCGAGCTGGTCGAGGGCCATACCGACATCCTGTTCGCCAACGAGAAGGAACTTATGGCGCTCTTCCAGGCACCCGATCTCGAAACCGCCTTGGCGGACGCCACCAGCCGGGTGCCGCTGGCGGTCGTCACGCGCAGCGAAAGGGGCGCCGTGATCGCCGAGCCGGGCGGCCGTTTCGAAGCGCCGGCCGAGCCGGTCGGGCACGCGGTGGACAGGACCGGCGCTGGCGATCTCTACGCGGCCGGCTTCCTGTTTGGCCTTGCGCGCCAGCGTGATCTCAAAACCTGTGCGCACCTCGGCGCCATCGCTGCGGCCGAGGTGATCGGCCATTACGGTTCGCGGCCTGAACATTCCCTGACCGCGTTGGCGAAGCAAAAGGGCGTGGCGGGTTAAGCGCGCGCTTTATTTCTTGCGCGATTTCAACGCCGGATGGGTCAGGTCGACCTTGGCGTTTTCGACAATAGCGTCTTTGAAAACCGCATCGGCCAGATCGGTGTCGGTCAGGTTGGCGCCGGTCAAATCGGCGCCGGTGAAGTTCACTTCCCGCAATTTGGCGCCGGAGAGATCGACGTAGCGCAGCATGGCGCCGGCGAAATTGGTCTTGAGCGCGCGCTTGTCGTCGATCAGCAAGGGCTCAAGCCGCGTTTTCGCCATCTTGGCGCCGATCAGGCGCGCGTTCGTGAAATTGCTGCCGCGCAGGTCGGCGCCGGTAAAATTGCAGTCGCGCATGTCGCCGTCCTTGAAGCTGACGGCCTGCAGGTTGGCATAAGAGAAATCCTCGCTGTGCCAAGTCGAACGATCCGCCACCATCATGGTCAGGTCGGTTTTGACCAGCGGCGGCGATTTGCGCATGTCGAAGCCGCTGACGTTGAGCTGCTTGCCTTCGGCGCCCTTGGCCTTAAGCCACAATTGATGCTGTTTGATCAGGTCCTCGAGCGTGAGTGACGATTGCTGCAGGGTCTTGCCGACCGGCTTGTCGGTCAAGGCGCCGGTCATGTCGACGTTTTCGAGGTTCGAATAATCCATCATGGCGCCGGTCAAAACCGCGCCGCGCAGATTGACGTTTTTCAGCACGCAATTGCTGAGATCGGCGCCGGCCAGGTTGGCGCCGGTCAGGTTGGCGCCCGACAAATCGCCCTTGGTGACGACCGCCTTGCTGAGATTGGCGTCCTCGAAATTCGAGTTGATCGCGATGGTGCCCGATAGTTTGGCCGACGACAGCGTGGCGCCGCGCAGATCGACGCCGCCCGCGCCTTCCTTCCAGGCTTTGCTCTCGGTCACGAATTCGAGGCCTTTTTCCGGGTCGTAGGACGCGAACGAGCCCTCGCGCAAATCGGAATCAGTGAGGTCGGCGCCGGTCATGCTGGCGCCACGCACACAGGCGCCACGCAAATCGGCGCGCACCATGCTGGCGTTGCGGAAATTAGCGTTGCGCAGGTCGCAGGCGAAAAACTGCCCATAGTCGCAGCGCGCGCCCTCGAAATCGGCATCGACCAGCACCGCGCCGGTGAAATCGGCATGCGCCAGGTCGTGGCCCCTGAAGGACATGCCGCTCAGGTCGTGATGGGCCAAATTGGCGCGTTGGCCCCCGGCCCGGCCCTCGCGAAACAGCTCGTGCTTGGCAATGATCCTGTTTAGCTCGGCCTGATCGAGACGGGGCTTCGATCTTGTCTCGGGTTCTTTCGCCATTTCTCACATTCGCTGCTGGAGGGGTATAATAAGCTGAAAAGACTTAATAATTTGCCAGCGGTGGTAGATAGGGGTTTGTAAGGGAGATTGAGATTTTCGGCTGGCGGGGCAAGTGGTTGGAGGCTGCATTTATTGTGATATAACAAAATTGTATGTTTTATTTCCACAAAATTAACCTAAGGCGGGCGAATCGGGCATGAGCAGCGGAAGGGCCGCGACGGCGCGGGAAAAGGAATCGAAAGCGGGTCAATCGGCGCCGACCGCCAGCCTGGCCATGAATGGCGCCGAGATCGTCATCAAGGCGTTGATCGATCAGGGCGTTGATACCGTGTTCGGTTATCCGGGTGGCGCGGTGCTGCCGATCTATGATGCGCTCTTCAAGCAGAACAGCATTACACACGTGCTTGTGCGCCACGAGCAGGGTGCGGTGCATGCGGCGGAAGGCTATGCGCGCTCGACCGGCAAGGTCGGCGTGGTGTTGGTAACCTCGGGCCCCGGCGCGACCAATGCCGTCACCGGCCTCACCGATGCGCTGATGGATTCGATTCCGATTGTGTGCCTGACGGGGCAGGTGCCGACGCATCTGATCGGCAACGACGCGTTTCAGGAAGCCGACACCACCGGCATTACCCGCCCCTGCACCAAGCATAATTACCTGGTCAAGGACGTGGAAAAACTCGCGCGCGTGATGCACGAGGCCTTTCATATCGCGCGCACCGGGCGGCCCGGCCCGGTGGTGATCGATTTGCCGAAAGACGTGCAATTCGCCGAAGGAAAATACCAGCCGCCGCAGGCGATTCGTTCCCATTACGCGCCGCGCACGCGGCCCGATCCGGCGCAAATCGAAAAGGCGATCGAATTGATGGCGAAAGCCGAACGGCCCCTGTTCTATACCGGCGGCGGCGTCATCAATGCCGGCCCGCGCGCCAGCGAATTGCTGGCGGAATTGGTGCATCTGGCCGGCTTTCCCTGCACCTCGACCCTCATGGGTCTCGGCGCGTTCCCGATGTCGGACCGCCAATTCCTCGGCATGGTCGGCATGCACGGCACCTATGAATCCAATATGGCGATGCACGATTGCGACGTGATGATCGCACTCGGTGCGCGCTTCGATGACCGCGTGACCGGCAAATTGAGCGGCTTTTCGCCGCATTCGAAAAAAATCCACGTCGATGTCGACCCCAGCTCGATCAACAAAAGCGTGCGCGTCGATGTGCCGGTGATCGGCGATGCCGGCGAAACGCTTGCGGCGATGCTGGAGCTTTGGCGAGCGCGTGCCGCCAAGTCGAACAGGGACGCGCTCGATGGTTGGTGGAAGCAGATCGAGGCATGGCGCAAGAAGGAATGCCTGCGTTATCGCCAATCCGGCGACATCATCAAGCCGCAATATGCGCTTGAGCGCTTGCGCGAGGGCATTAAAGGGCACGAGGTTTTTATCACCACCGAAGTCGGCCAGCACCAGATGTGGGCCGCGCAGTTTTTGCGTTTCGAGAAACCTAATCATTGGATGACATCGGGCGGCCTCGGCACCATGGGCTATGGATTACCGGCGGCAGTCGGCGTGCAGATGGCGCATCGCGACGCCCTCGTGATCGACGTGGCCGGCGAAGCCAGCATCCTGATGAACATTCAGGAAATGAGTACAGCCGTGCAATACCGCTTGCCGATCAAGATTTTCATCCTCAACAACCAATGGATGGGCATGGTACGCCAGTGGCAGGAAATGCTGCATGGCGGCCGCTATTCGCAAAGCTATACCGAAGCCTTGCCGGATTTCGTCAAGCTGGCCGAAGCGTTCGGCGGCGCCGGAATGCGCGTGCAGAAGCCGGGCGAACTCGATCGGGCGATCGCCGACATGCTGAAAATCACCGACCGCCCCTGCATCGTCGATGTCGCGGTCGATCCCAGAGAAAATTGCTTTCCCATGATCCCCTCCGGCAAGAACCACAACGAAATGATCCTCGGCGCCGAGGCTGGCGAAGTCGGCACGGCCATCGAGGGCGACGGGATGGTGTTGGTGTAAAGAAACGAATTTAACAGGATGGTTGGTATCGAAAGGACTTTTTCATGAACCCTCAAACCACTGCTGGCGCGACCATTTACGTCGTAGCAAATATCG
>DATKSH010000157.1:0-2635 GCA_035531735.1 Alphaproteobacteria bacterium | reverse complement strand
CGATGGTCGGGAATAGCAGGCTGGAGCAAGAAAATAGGTGATTTATCAAGCCCTTGTCAACCGCGCGGCGAGAGCCTCTATGCGGCGGGCAATTTAAGGCCGCTGGCTTCCAACTGCGCATTCAATTGTGCCCTGAGGCGGGCGAGGCCGGCTTCGTTTTGCCCCTCGGCGCGGGCGACCAGAAGCGCGTCGGTGTTGGAGGCGCGCAACAGCCACCAGCCGTCCTCGGTCGTCACCCGCACGCCGTCGATGTCGTTGACGGCGGCGCCCTTTTGCGCGAGGCGCGCCTTCACCTCCTCGACCACCGCGAATTTGCGCGCCTCATCGACGCGAAAGCGCACTTCCGGCGCGCCGGCCGCGGCCGGCCATTGGTCGCGCCATGCCGAAAGAGGCTTGCCGCTTTTGCCGATCAGCGCCAGCAGCTTGACGGCGGCATAAGGCCCGTCGTCGAAATTGTGATTGTCGCCGAAAAAGATGTGGCCGCTCATTTCGCCGCCGAGCGGCGCGCCGGTTTCCGCCATCTTGGCCTTGATCAGCGGATTGCCGGTTTTCCACATGACCGGCTTGCCGCCGAGGCGTGCGATCTCGTCGAACAAGGCTTGCGAGGCCTTGACGTCGGCGATGATGGGCGCGCCCGGATGGGCGACGAGAATGTCGTGCGCGAAAATTCCCAGCAACTGGTCGCCCAGCAAGGCGCGGCCCTTGCCGTCAACGGCGATCATGCGGTCGGCATCGCCGTCGAAGGCGATGCCGAGATCGGCCTTTTGCGCGAGGACGGCCTCCTTGAGGGCGGCGAGATTCTTCTCGTCGCTGGGGTCGGGTTCGTGGTTGGGAAAGGTGCCGTCGATCTTGTCGAACAGCAGGGTATGCGTACCGGGCAGCTTGGCGGTCAGGCGGCGGAGGATTTCGCCGGCCGCGCCATTGCTGCAATCCCATACGATGTTGGGTTTTATCTCGCTTTTATACTCTTGCAATAGCCGCGCGACATAAGCGTCGCGAATATCGGCGTCTTTCACCGTACCTTTTCCTTCGGCGTAATCGCTCTTTTCGGCCAGCGCCGCCAGCTTTTTAATCGCCGCCCCATAAACCGGGCCACTCACCGGCATATGCCTGGCCATCAGCATCTTGAAGCCGTTCTGGTCGCCGGGATTGTGCGAGCCGGTCACCATGATGCCGGCGTCGGTTTTGAGGTGTTGCGTGGCGAAATAAAGCATCGGCGTGGGGCCGAGCCCGATGCGGGTTACGTCGAGGCCAGTCGCCAGCATGCCTTCAACCAGGGCCTTTTCGAAATCCGGCGAATGGGTGCGGCCGTCATAACCGACGGCGACGGTTTTTCCCCCAGCGCGCGCAATCATTGTGCCGAACGCGCGGCCCAGCGCCGAAGCGTCGGCAACGTGCAGGGTTTTGCCGACCGCGCCGCGAATATCGTATTCGCGCAGGATCGTTGGATCGAAGCGGTGCGCTTCCGTCATGGAATTTTCGTGCGGCGCGGGAAAAACCAAAGCCGCCTAGCCCGCTTTGGCCAAATTCTGGTTGACGAAATCCCAATTGACCAGCTTGTCGAGGAAAGCGGCGACGAAATCCGGCCGCCGGTTCTGGTAATCGAGGTAATAGGCGTGTTCCCACACATCGCAGGTGAGAAGGGCGGTTGTTCCTTGCGCCAGCGGATTGGCCGCGTTCGCCGTCTTGGTCACTTTCAGCTTGCCGCCATCCATGACAAGCCATGCCCAGCCGGAACCGAATTGAGTGCCGGCCGCCTGCTTAAAGCTTTCGGCGAATTTGTCGTAGCCGCCGAGATCGGCCTCGATGCGCTTGGCGATGTCGCCGCCCGGCTTGCCGCCGCCGCCCGGCTTCATGCCGTTCCAGAAAAAGGTGTGGTTCCACACTTGCGCGGCGTTGTTGAAAATGCCGGCCTTGCCGTCGTCTTTCGCGGTCGCCCTGATGATGTTTTCGAGCGATTCCCTGCCGAGCGGCGAATCCTTCGTCAGATTATTGAGATTGTTGACATAGGCCGCGTGGTGCTTGCCGTGGTGGAAGTCAAGCGTCTTGGCCGACATATGCGGCTCCAGCGCGGCTTTGTCGAAGGGCAGGGGCGGAAGTTCGAAAGGCATGCGGGCCTCCTTGGGATAGACAGCGAATGATGCGATAGGCACCATCTCTATTTAAACCGGGCCGTGAGGTCAACCCGCATAATGTCGCCGGGAGAGCGCTGGGAACCGGCGCAAGCGATGAAATTACGCACCAGCGGCGATGAATCTTCCGCCCGGTAAGCCAGCGACAAAGGCATGGCGAGGGCCTGTTTAGGCAAAAAACGGCAGGGACGGAAAATAGTGCCGGGCGGCGCGATCCGGTCGAGGAATTTCGGCAGGAACGCTGCGCCGCGCTCCATGACGGCGATGTTGAGTATGAACGGCATCTGAATGACGTCCGTGCGTATGTCGGGCGTGAAGCCGGCCGCGCGGCAGGCACCGAGCAGCGCGTCGTAAAAGCCGGTGCGTGTTTGCCTGAGGGTGAGGAATAGGGGGACATCGCGCAAATCCCCGGCCGTCACGCTTTCCTTGCGCGCCAGCGGATGATCGCGGCTGGTGACCAAATGGAGAAAGTCGCGGCTGACGGCCTTCACGCCGATGTGCGG
>DATKSH010000156.1:0-16237 GCA_035531735.1 Alphaproteobacteria bacterium | reverse complement strand
AGCAACTAGCAACTAGCAACTAGCAACTAGCAACTAGCTAGTCCTTCTCCATCGTGCATTGCAACGGATGCTGCGCGGCGCGGGCGGCATCCATCACCTGCGCGACCTTGGTCTCGGCCACTTCATAGGTATAAACGCCGCACAGGCCCATGCCCTTCCTATGGACATGCAGCATGATGCGGGTCGCCTCCTCGCGGCCCTTGTTGAAAAAACTCTCCAGCACCAGCACCACGAATTCCATCGGCGTGTAATCGTCGTTGAGCAAAAACACCTTGTACATCGCCGGCTTCTTGGTCGCCGGCTTCTTCCTGACGGCGATATTGACGTGCGGCGAGACGCCGCCGGCCTCGTCGTCCTTGTCGCCGTTCTGCGAAAAGAGGGGATGAATCGCGCGCATAGGCGGATTATAGGCGAACCGCTCCGTTTTCGCCACAGAACCAAGCGCACGCGAAAGCCGGGCCCTCGCGCACCGCGCCGGCGATCACTCCGGAACAGGGGCCGGCAATGGAGTCCCGCCTTGGGGAACCGCATGATGAAGGGCCTCTCTCAAGACGCGGAGCGCATTGAGATAGTAACCGGCATGGTCCCGGTCATGCTCGGAATGATGCGGTGCGTGACAATCGACTATGCTGAAAAAATTCCGGATCGCGTCCGATGTATGCATCCGCCCCCTAGCTTCGTTCACCAGCCGTATGAGACGGTGCGAGGCCAAGTGAAGCAAGTAACTTTCGACCGCCCGCGGTAGGTCGCCGAACGTATGGACCGACCCCGCGTGATGGGCGGTTTCGACCAAATGGTGCAACAATTCCCTGTCGTCAGGCACGGCCACAGCGCGAAAGGCCCCGTTCAGGTCTCGGATCGCGTTGATGTAATAACCTTCGTTATCGATGGCATGTCCCGGACGGGCGCCCTGCTTGCCGTCGAACGCCTCGAAAAACCTCTTGAAAAGGGACGAATGTGGAACCCGGCCGCGCGCCTCGCAAACCAGAATCATCAGAGGATCCGGGACCGAAAGCACGAAATTCGCATAAGCGGCAAAAGCGCGGTCGTTGGCCGCACAGCTTGCCACGTCGTGAGCCGCATTGGCGGCGGCAACCATGTCGTTCAGTAACGCTCTATCGCTAAGATCGCTGATGAAGGATTTGCAAATGATCGGATCCATAATTTTGCCTTCCGTTAATGAATAAACAGGAAAGAAGCCGTTTCGCGACCCGTCATGTCTCGCATGGAAGCGGCGCCGTCGATTCGGGTTCGGAAGATTTAGTTACAGAAAGAGCGCGCAAATGAAAGGGGGTCGTTTCGCGAGTGCGAAACGGCGGCTTGCCCCGATTCGACGTTAACCCGCAACCGAAACAACGGCCCGGCGCAGCCGCGAACAAGGGCATATCCCCTTATGCCCCCGCCCCTAGTGGTGCTGGGGATTAGCCGGGCCTTGTCCATGCGCGATGGGGGGCCAGCCCCCCGGCCGAACCGGCGGTGCAAAGAACGACGGGGGAGACGTTCGCTCGAGAATGATTCCCCCCCTCTCCACCAGGTCCACCAAGGTCCTGAAACCGCCCCGCAAAAGAATAACATCGGGACGCCGCGTGAGGCCATAATTGTCTTCGACATTCCGTAAACCTAACGGATGCTTGCCGGGTCGGAGCCGTTCGTTGGTCTCAACCTGAACCGCCGGCATATCGGCGCCTTCCATTTGGAAAGCAAAAGTGGCGTTTCGGTGGTCATGATCCGGGCCGCTGTGTACGCTGGCAAAATCGCTGGCGCCTTCGCCGATAAACAGGGTGGTGGAAGTCGTTGCGCCGAAGTTTTCCTGCATAGCCAGGATCGGCTCGGGGTTGGGCTTGGGCTTATCGTAAGGCATCAGGCGCGCGGCAAAAGCCCGTTCCCTCTCATCGGTTTTGCTGTAGGGCCAAGGCCGTTCGTCGTGACGGAGGCGCGCATAAATGGGGCCGAATAATTCGGGGTCCATGTTTGACTTTAAAAGACGTTGCACGGTATTGGCAGGGCTTGTGTTCGTATAAATCGCGGATACGGTGCCTTGCTCGCGGGCAACGCTAAAAAATTTCTCGACGCCGCCGAAAGGCTTAAAGGATTTCCGGGCTTTTTCCTGTGCGAGCAAGAGCTTGGCATGGGCCGAGAACAAATCCGTTTGGTCGCCGGACAAGTTCCAGCCGCCGCGAATGCCTTTGTGCCAGGCAATCGTCTTGATGATCTGGCGCAACGTATGCTCGGGATCATGCAGCAAGCTTTCAACGGTCTTCGGATGCCTATTAAAATAGCAGAGCAAATCATGGGAAACGCTCTCCGGGGTTTCATCCATATTCCGTAATTGTTCGCCGAAATGACTCATGACGAGATGCGCGGACTCCAACGACAGATAGGAATCCGTAAGGGTACCGTCGAGATCGGAAATAATGAGCTCGATATGCAACGGCCATTTAATGGGTGTCGTAGTGCGAACGACGACGTGTCTATCCGCTTCCGGGAATGAAGAAAATTCGGCTGGGTGGAGGCTTTCGAAAGACGTCATAGCAAAAAACCCCTAGAATCGCGACTCGGATTAAAGACGCGATAAGTTATGTGAAAAAAATTTCGAATTGGAAGGGGGTCGTTTCGCGGGTGCGAAGCCGGCGTCGCGCCGATTCGATATTGACCCGCAACCGAAACAACGGCACAACGAAGCCACAAACAAATGAATACACTGCCATGCCCGTTTTTGCCGAAGCCGCCCACCCAACCCTCGATCCCGCTCTTTTCCTGCGCGGCTTGTTCGACAGCGCCTTGGGCGCGGTCAAAGCCGAAAACCGCGTCCCGCCGTTCCTGCCAAAACCGCCGCGCGGCAAAACCGTGGTGGTCGGCGGCGGCAAGGCGGCGGCGGCCATGGCAAAAGCGGTCGAGGATCATTATCAAGGCGCCATCGACGACGGGCTGGTTGTCACCCGCTATAAACACGGCTTGCCGCTCAAACAAATCAAAGTGGTCGAGGCCGGCCATCCGATGCCGGACGACGCCGGCCGGCGCGGCGCGCAAAGAATCCTTGAGCTCGCGGGCGGCCTCGGGCCCGACGATTTGCTGCTGTGCCTGATGTCGGGCGGCGGCTCGGCACTACTGACCTTGCCGGCGCCGGGCCTGCCGATGGAAGACGTGCAGGCGATCAACAAGGCCTTGCTGGCGTGCGGCGCCACCATCCGCGAGATCAATTGCGTTCGCAAGCATCTCTCCGCCATAGCCGGCGGGCGCCTGGCGCGCGCGGCGCACGGCGCGCACGTCATGACGCTGGCCATTTCGGACGTGCCGGGCGACGATCTCGACGTCATCGCCTCGGGCCCGACGGTCGGCGATCCGACCACTTTCGCCGATGCCGCCGGCATCCTGGAAAAATATGGCATTGAGCCGCCGGCGTCGGTCGCGCGGCATTTTAAAGAAGCAAAAGACGAAAGCATCAAGCCCGGCGATCCATGCCTCGCCCACGTCGAAAACGTCCTGATCGCGCGGCCGCAGGATGCGCTGGAAGCGGCCGCCGCCTACGCGCGCCGGCAGGGCGTCGCGCCACTGATCCTCGGCAACGCCATCGAAGGGGAAGCGCGCGACGTGGCGCTCGTGATGAGTGGCATCGCGCGGCAGGCGATCGAATTCGACCAGCCGTTGCCGGCGCCCTGCGTCCTGCTTTCGGGCGGCGAAACGACCGTCACGGTTAAGGGCGACGGCAAAGGCGGCCGTAACTGCGAGTTCCTGCTCCATTTCGCGATCGCCACCGGCGGCCATCCGCGCATCCACGCCATCGCCTGCGACACCGATGGCATCGACGGCACGGAAGACAACGCCGGCGCCCTTCTCGATCCCGGCCTTTTGGCGCGCGCGGCGACGCGCAATTTGAACGCAAAAGATTTTGCCGCGCGTCACGATTCCTACAGCTTTTTCGAAGCCTGTGGCGCCCTCGTCGTCACCGGCCCGACACGCACCAACGTCAACGACTTCCGCGCCATTTACGTGGCAGCGCAGGAATGATGCTGCCGCATCTTCATTCCGGCCCGTCTTATGCCGGCCTATCCATCGGCCTGCTCGGCGGCTCGTTCAACCCGGCGCATGCGGGGCACCTCGCGATCAGCCGCTATGCCCAGAAACGCCTCGGCCTCGACCAAGTCTGGTGGCTGGTCAGCCCGCAAAACCCGTTGAAGCCGGAAAAAGGCATGGCTCCTTTTTCCGCGCGCCTCGCAGCCGCGCGCCAACTGGCCGCCGGCAAAATCACCGTCACCGATCTCGAAACCCAATTCGGCACCCGCTACACCGCCGACACGCTGCGCCAACTGCGCCGGCGTTTTCCGCGAACGAAATTTATATGGCTGATGGGGGCGGACAATCTTTTGCAAATCCCGCGCTGGCGGCGCTGGCCGGGGATTTTCCGCCATACGCCCGTCGCCGTGTTCCGCCGCCCCGGCGCCCGCGCCGGCTATAATATAGGCAAAGCGGCGCAACGCTTTGCCAAAGCCGCGCACCCCGGCCACGCCAAAAAGCTGGCGTTTTTGCCGCCGCCCGCATGGCTTGTTCTCGGCAACCCGCTTCATGTAGCATCGGCGACCGCCCTCAGGGCGCAACGCCGAGGTAGAGGTAAAGGAAAGCGATAACGTGGCCAAACGCAAAGCGACCAAGGCTAAAACGAAACCCGCCGGCAAAGCCGCGCGCAAAAATCCCCGCCGCGCCGCCAAGGCCGGCGGCAAGGCGCGCAAGCCCCCCATCAAAAAAACCAAAGAAGCTTCCCTCAAAGCGCGCGCGAAAACGCGCAAGCCCGCCCGGCCGGCGCGCAAAAGCCCGCGCAAAGCCGCCGCGCCACAAGCCGCCCGTCGCCCGCGCGGCCTGCCGGAGGAGCTGAAGGACGCCGCGCTCAAGGTGCTGGACGACCGGCAGGCCGAAAACGTGGTCGCCATCGACCTCGCCGGCAAAAGCAGCCTCGCCGATTACCTGATTATCGCCGATGGCCGCGCCGCGCGGCAGATATCCGCCATCGCCGACTATCTACGCGACGCCTTCCAGAAGCTGGGCGCGCCGCGGGTGCGGGTCGAAGGCCTGCCGCAGGGCGACTGGGTGCTGGTCGATGCCGGCGACGTGGTCGTGCATCTGTTCCGTCCCGACGTGCGGCGTTATTACGATCTCGAAGGCATCTGGGGCAACGAAGCCGACCTCGAACGCGCCTCGCTGCTGATCGAATAAGCCCCGCCGCGCAATTCATAATCCGGTAACCAAAAACAGGGCACAATAGCCCGCCATGCGCCGCGCCGGACGCCGGATAACCTTGCTTTTTTGCGCCGCGATCCTCGCGATCGCGGCCCTCCCCGCTTTTGCGCAAAGTGCCGGCGACGGTACGCCAACCGACACCGGCCGCGCATGGCTGGATGCCTTGTTCCATGGCGCGCCGCCGCCATCGTCCGCCCCCGGCCTCGAAGCCGTCACCACCGCCCTTCATCGCGGCTTCGCCATCTACAGCACCGGCATCCTCGTCATCGCCGGCCTGCTGCTGTTTTACAATCTTGGGGTGATGATCATAGAGACGGCGCATTACGGCGTGCCGTTCGGGCGGCGCTCGGCGCAAATCTGGGCGCCCTTGCGCCTCGTGTTCGCGCTGGCCTTTTTGGTGCCGGTGACAAGCGGGCTCAATACCGGCCAATACCTGGTCGTGTGGATGGCCGGGCAAGGCTCAGCGCTGGCCAGCGACATATGGGGCGCGGCGGC
Source organism: Alphaproteobacteria bacterium (assembly GCA_035531735.1). GTDB lineage: Bacteria > Pseudomonadota > Alphaproteobacteria > UBA9219 > UBA9219 > DATKSH01. Next base: position 10,510 of record DATKSH010000156.1, on the reverse strand, counting down.
CGGCGCGATGAAAGGCCGTTTCGCCGCCCTCGCGCCGCCGGCCGGGCCCGACGTCGCCGGCTTCGTCGCCGGCGGGGTCGAAATGGAACTATGCCGCGCTCTTTATAACCGCCTGCTCGCGGCCGTGCCGGCCGGCCCGGCGCGGCAGGCGCTGGGCCCGATCGGCGACATCGCCACCGAGCCGCCCTCGCGCTTCGCCGGCGAAACATGGCTTTACACAAACAACCTGCAGCCTTCCCTACCGCTCTGCGGCGCCTATCGCTTTGCCCCGACGGCCGCCGGCGCCGACGCGCTCAGCCAGCTCGACGGCAGCCTCGCCGATTTCGCGCGCACGGAAACGTCGGCGCTGATCGCGGGCGCGAATCCGCTGGCCGCCAATCACATCGCCGCGCTGCTAAGCGACAAGCCCGATCCCGGCCTGCAGGGGGAAGTCGCGGCGCTGATCGCCGCGCATCGCGCCACCGTCGCGGCCAGCCTCAAGACCCTGACCGAGAACCCGTCCGGCGCCGTCGGCCATGTCCTTGCCGCCTCGGCCAATAGCGGCTGGATCGAGGCCGGCGGTTTCCTTATGGCGCTCGCCCGCCGGCAGGATATGTACGGCACGCTGGCCTCGCATATGCTGCCCTCGGTGCAAGCGCCGCTGTTCGCCACCGGCGCTTTTATGCCGATGCCGCTGGCCAAAAGCCTCGACGGCGCAACGGCGTTCGATGCGCTCGAACCGGGAGACGCGGCTTCCGTGCGCGCCTTTTACCTGCAAATGCAGCGCATGGCAGCCCACGCCCACGCATGGCTTTACGACCGCCAATTGGCGAGCTTGCCTTTGGCCTTCGCCGGGCCGTTCGATTTACGCGCGCGCGCCGGCCTCGCGGCCGATCCGCGCGCGGTCGCCTCCTATTTCAGCCACGCCTTCGGCGACGCCGCCATTGCTTACGGCGTATGGAACGACCCCGCCGCCAACGCCGCATCGCCCCTTTTGGCCCTGCCGGCGGGATCGAATCCGATGGCGGCGCTGGCCGAATTCGGCCGCCGGCAAGCGGCGTTCGGCCGTTACCTGTTCGCGCTCGCCAGCCCCGACGCCGTGCCGCCCGGCACGCTGGCCTATGCCCTTTTGGCCGGCCTCGCGGGCCTGCTGTTTATCCTCAGCGGCCTCGCGCTGATGTTCCTCATTCCGCTGTTGCCGTTCCTGCGCTTTTTCCTCGGCATCCTCGCGTGGCTTTTGAGCGTCTTCGAAGCGGTGATCGCGGTGCCGATCGTGGCGCTGGCCCATCTTAATCTGTCCGGCGAGGGCATCGGCGGCGGCGCGCTGCGCCGGGTTTACCTGCTGTGGCTCGGCGTGGTGATCCGCCCGGCGCTGATCGTATTCGGCTTCATCGCCGGCCTGCTGCTATTCGCGGTGGCGGCCGCGTTCCTCAACCTGGCCTTCGGCCCGTTGCTGCGCCTCGCGGCGCCCGACGGCGGCGGCTTGTTCCTCGCGGTCGATGGCGCGCTGACGCTTTTCTATACGGTGCTGGCCTGCGCGGCGGCCAACGTCGCCTTCAAGGGCATCGACCGGCTGCCCGACATGGGCCTTAACTGGCTGGGCGGCGTCACGGCCATCGAGCGCGCCGAGCATCCGCAAGCGCCCGCATCGGCCATCGCCCAAGCCTCAGCCATTTCCAATCTCTCGGTTACCAGCCAAACGGCGCACGGCGCGCTCGAAAGCCGCGCCGAAAGCCGCATCGAAAGCCGCGCGATGGCGGCGGCCAAGGCGCACGGCCTCAAGGCCGCCCTGTTCCCGCATTACGGCGGCGAGAGCAAGGCGGCCGGCGCGGCGGCGCACATAACGGCGACCGAAAACCGCACATCGCTTTCGCAATCCCGCGAAACCTTGCGCGATGCCGCAATGCCGAAAATTTCCGCGCCGCGCAACCTGACGGCGCCGCCAAAACTGCGCGCCGCCGCGCCGAAAAAAGCCGACCCTGCCGCGCGCGGCCAAGCCGCCGCGCCAAAGGAAGAAAACGAAGCAGGGCGGGAGCAAGAAAAAGAGCCGCAAGAACCGGGCGCAGGCCAACCCGCCGATGCGGCCGAAGACCAATCCGCCGCGCCGCCCACCCGCGAGTCCGAGACATGAAAACCACGATCCTCGCGGTCGGCAAATGGCGCGGGCCCGAAGCCGCATTAGGCGCCGAATACCATAAACGTCTCGGCGGCAAAGCCGGGATAAAAGAAATCCCGTCATCCACGCAAAAAACCGAGAACGACTTATTGCTACAAGCGATCCCGGCCAAGGCCTTCGTCATCCTGTGCGACGAGCGTGGCAAGGAATTTTCAAGCCGCGACTTCGCCGCGCAACTGGCCGCATGGCAGCAACGCGGCACCGATCTCGCCTTCGTCATCGGCGGCGCCGACGGCGTAACCGACGCCATCCGCCAGCGCGCCGATTTCGTTCTCTCCTTCGGCCGCGCCACATGGCCGCACCGCCTCGCGCGCGTGATGCTGCTCGAACAACTCTACCGCGCCCGGCAAATCGCCGCCGCCCATCCCTATCACCGGGATTAGAGGCTAGGGGCTAGGGGCTAGGAAAGAGGTAAGAGCCAAGACATTCAAAAAGGGCCGTCATTCCGCAAAATTTTCTTTTCGCCCGCGGGCGAAAAGGAAATTTATGCGGAATCCGATTTGGTTTTACCGATGCAAAGAAAAACAAATCGGATTCCGGGTCGATTTTCTTCCGCTCGCCAAAGGCTCGCAAAAGAAAATTGTCCGGAATGACGCTGCGTTTTATGGTAGGCTCCACAAGCAAACTCGTATTTGGAATCTCAAAATGCCCGACCTCGCCGCCGCCATATCTGCCCTCGCCCGGCAAGGCTGGGCCCAGCAGGGCAAAAAACTCCACAAGCAATTCGCCTTCACATCCTTCGCCGACGCCCTCGCCTTCATGCAAGCCTGCGCGCCGGAAATCGCCCGCCTCGATCACCACCCTGAATGGCTCAACGTCTATAACAAAGTGACGGTCGACCTAACGACCCACAGCGCCGGCGCGATCACCGCGAAAGATGTCGAGCTGGCGGGGATTATGGATAAAATGGCGGCGGAATTTGCGAAATAAAGCAAAAGCCTCTAAGGAAATCGTCATGGCCGGGCTCGGCCCGGCCATCCACGACTTGAAACAAAAAACGTGGATGCCCGGGCCGAGCCCGGGCATGACGCTTTTGACGGGCCGAAGTGCCCGTCCAAGGAACAGCTATGCCCGCCTTTAACCGCCCCCGCCCCGTCATCCTCTGCGTCCTCGACGGCTGGGGCTTTCGCCAAGACGCACCCGACAACGCCATCTCGCAGGCGCGCGCACCCATTTTCCGCAAATACTGGCAAACCGCGCCGCACGCCCTTCTCGAAGCGTCCGAGGAATTTGTCGGCCTGCCGAAAGGGCAAATCGGCAATTCGGAAGTCGGCCATATGAATCTCGGCGCCGGCCGCGTGGTGTTCCAGGATTTGCCGATGATCAACCGCGCCATTGCCGGGGGCGACCTCGCCGCCAACCCGGCGCTGCAAGACCTGATCAAAAAACTGAAGCAAAGCGGCGGCACCTGCCACCTTATGGGCCTCGCTTCGCCCGGCGGCGTGCATGCGCATCAGGATCATATGGCGGCCCTCGCCGGCGCATTGTCCAAGGCCGGCATCCCGGTTGCGGTCCACGCTTTCCTCGACGGCCGTGACGTGCCGCCGCAAAGCGCGGCCGAACAGATCGCAGAATTCGCCGCCGATCTCAAAAAAATTCCGGGCGTCGCGCTGGCCACGCTCTGCGGCCGCTATTACGCGATGGACCGCGATCAGCGTTGGGAACGCGTCGAACGCGCCTATAATCTTCTCGCCGCCGGCGAAGCCCCGCGCGCCGAAGACCCGATAGCCGCGATCAAAAAAAGCTATGCCGAAAAAATCACCGACGAATTCGTCCTGCCGATAGCACTTGGACATTACCAAGGCATGAAAGACGGCGACGGAATTCTTGTCGCCAATTTCCGTGCCGACCGCGCGCGCGAGATTTTGCTTGCTTTGCTCGATCCCCAATTCGACGGCTTCACGCGCAAAAGGACCGTCCATTTCGCCGCCGCCGCCGGCATGGTCGAATATTCCGACCGGCTCAATCAATTAATGACCGCCCTATTCCCGCCCAAAGCCATCGAAAACGGCATGGGCGAATGGATCGCGCGCGCCGGATTAAAACAGCTTCGCATCGCCGAAACCGAGAAATATCCCCACGTCACCTTCTTCTTCAACGGCGGCCGCGAAGAGCCCTACGACGGTGAAAGCCGCATCGTGGTGCCGTCGCCGAAAGTGGCGACCTATGACCTGCAACCGGAAATGTCGGCTTTCGCCGTGACGGACAAACTCGTCACCGCCATCGCAAGCGGCGCATTCGATTTCATCCTCATCAATTACGCCAATCCCGACATGGTGGGGCATACCGGCATCCTCGGCGCGGCGGTCAAGGCGGTCGAGGCCATCGATCTTTGCCTCGCCCGCCTGTTCGCCGCCGTCGAAAAAGCCGGCGGCGTTGTGCTGCTGACGGCCGACCACGGCAATTGCGAGCATATGCGCGATCCCGCGACCGGCGGCCCGCACACGGCGCACACTCTGGAGCGCGTGCCGGTAATGCTGGTGAACGCCCCGCCATCCGTCAAATCCCTCCACGACGGCAAGCTGGCCGATGTCGCCCCCACCCTCCTGCAGCTGATGGGCCTGCCCCAACCGAAGGAAATGGACGGCAAGAGCCTGATTGTGCGGTAGCGAAATGAATCGATTGCCTTTTTTCGGCATCGTCTTATCGTTTGATTCGCTTCCCTCGATAACAAGGAAAGCCAGCAAACGAAGCATTGTGCGCGGATCGATCTTTTATTGTGGCAAAATCGGGACTCGATTATGGGACAGGACAGTATAGTCATTCCTTTCGCGCGTTATCCCGAACGACTCATCCCTCGCCGCTCGGCCCGCGTCATATACCAAGTCTATCCGCTGACCTTTTACGATTCCAACGGCGACGGCATCGGCGATCTGCCGGGCGTAACCGAAAAGCTTCCTTATATCGCAAGCCTCGGCGTCGATACGATCTGGCTGTCGCCGATTTTTCTCTCGCCCGACGGACCCGACGGCGATAACGGCTATGCGCCGACCGACCGCCGCGCCGTCGACGCCAAATTCGGCACGCTTGGCGATTTTCGCCGCCTTGTCCGCGAGGCCCACGCGCTCGGCCTCATGGTGCTAAGCGATTTCGTCCTGTGCCACACGTCCGACCGCCATCCCGGTTTCCTCAAAAGCGTCGCCGGCGAAACACATTTCGCGGACCGCTACGTCTGGCATCCGGGCATTCCCAACGGCGAACCCGGCTTGCCCCGGCTGCCCAACAACTGGCTGACCGTGCACAACAGGCCGGCCTGGACCTGGCATCAAGATCGCGGCGCCTTTTACCTGCATCATTTCCTCGCCAGCCAGCCGGCGCTCAACCTGAACCGGGAAGACGTTCAGGATGCCGTCATCGCCGACATGAAATTCTGGATCGATCAAGGCGTGGATGGCTTCCGGCTCGACGCCGTGCCTTTCGCCAACCATGATCCCGGATTTGCCGATAATCCATGGATCGACCCGCAAGCCGGCACACAAAGGGAAAATCAGCGCTTCGCTTACAGCATGTGCCAACCGCAAACGGTCGAATTCCTTAAGCGCATGCGCGCGCAACTCGACGACCATGCCGCCGCGCGCGGCCAATCCCCGCCCCTCCTGCTCGGCGAGGTCATCGACGGCCGGGAAGGCGGCAAGAAACCCACCGAAGTGGCGGCGGAATACAGGAACTCGCTCGATTCCTGTTACTCGTTTTTGACTTTCTGGAGACGCTATCCCACTTCATGGGATCTCAAGGATATGATTGCCTATATCGAACGTCATTTCCCCGATGGCGGCCATTGCCATACGCTGGGCAACCATGATTTTTCGCGCTTCCGCAGCCGTATGGCCGATCTGCCGCCGGCAGCGCGGCGCCAGCTTAGGATCTTGGCTTGCTGCCTGCCCGGCGATCTATGCCTGTATCAGGGCGACGAACTCGATCTTACCGATGCCGACATCCCGGCCGGCCTGGAGAAAGACTGGATGGGCCGCGACCCCAGCCGTTCGCCGATGTCGTGGACAAACGAACGCCACGCCGGCTTTAGCGCAGCCGAAAAATCTTATCTCCCGGTGCCTGACTGGCATTATTTCATGGCCGTCGAACACCAAAAGGGCGGCTTCGACTCGGCTCTGGATTTCACGCGCCGCCTCATTGGCTGGCGTCAGGCGCAACCGGCGCTTCTCGCAGGCGATATTATCGTCATCGAGGCGCCGGAGCCTATGGTGCCGATCCTGCGCGTGTCGCCGGAACAAACCCTACTGTGCCTTTTTAATATCAGCAACGAGCCGGCCGTCATAACGCCGTCTCATTTCATGGACCGCCGGTTTTTGCACGAATTGCGCTTGGGCATAGATAAGAAAGTCGAGATAGGGCCCTACGGACACCTGGCGTTCGGCGCCCGTGAACCGGCCTATGCGACGCGGCCGCTTAGGACGCCCGTCCCCCAGGGCTCACCTTATGATTTAGCCGCCGAATAACCGCCCCGCTTGCCCGCCCCTGCGCAACCCCCATAATGCGGCATGATTCGGACCAAGCCTGCCTTCGGGCCGGCGCTCACGGCGCTGCTGGTCGCAGCGATGATGACGGTTGCGCTTGCGCACCCGGCGCATGCTGCCTCGCGCGCGCATTCGGCCGGCCAGTTGCATAAGGTCGAAAGCGCGCTCGGCGCAAAGCACCAACGCGCGGCGGCGCTCGCCGGCCAGGCCCAGCAAGCCGCGGCCGACCTCAAGGATTTGCGGCAAAGGCTGATCGCGGCGACCCGCGCCCTGCAACAGAAAGAAGCCGAGCAGCAAAAGCTCGAAGACCGCCTCGCCGATCTCGAAAGCGAGATCGAGAGCCGCAACGCCGCCCTCGCCGGCACCAAGGCGCGGCTTGCGACGCTGGCCACCGCCCTCCTGCGCTTCGGCCGCCAGCCGGCGCTGTTCCTGCTCTTGCCGCAAAGCCTGGCCGGCGATCCGATCGACCGCGCCATGCTGCTGCGCGCGCTTTTGCCACGTCTCGAGGACCAGGCCGAACGCGCCGCGCATAACCTCGAAGTGCTGGAGCAATTGCGCCGCAAGGCGGCGAGGCAGAAAAAAACCGTCGCGGCCGCGCGGCGCCTGCTCGCCGCCCAGCAAAACGATCTCGACCGGCTGGTCGCCCTGCGTCAGGGCGCGCTCAAGCAAACCGAAGCCGAGAAGCAAGCCATCGCCCGGCAACTCGTTTCGCTTACGAACGAAGCCAGGGATTTGCGGGATTTGCTGGCCCGCGTGGCGCCGCGCGCGCGCTATCGCGGGCGCGGCCTCGCGCCGGCCTTGGTATGGCCGGTGGCCGGCACGGTGGTGCGCGGATTCGGCGCCAAGGACAAGGCCGGCATCGTCAGCCGTGGCCTCACTTTCACAGCACCGGCCGGCAGCCCCGTGGTGGCGCCGGCGGCAGGACGCGTGGTGTTTGCCGGCCCGTTTCGCGGCTACGGGCAAATCTTGATCATGCAGCACAAGGACGGCTATCATAGCCTGCTTGCCGGCTTCGGCCGCATCGACGCCGATGTCGGACAGGACATCGCGGCCGGCGAGCCGCTCGGCACCCTGCCGGACGGTGCCGGACGACGCCCGCAGCTTTACTTCGAATGGCGCCACGACGGCGCGCCGACCGACCCGATGGAAGGACACACCCGCCGCGCCGCCGATTCCCGCTAAGCCCGACCCGACTGCTTTTCCCCGACCCCGACTTTAAGGACCTAACGATGCCGAAATCCCTCCTCAAGCTGCTTTCCATCCTCGCTCTTTTCGCCGCGCTGGCGGCGGTGCCCCTATGGGCGGCCGATCAAGGATCGGGCGGCGGCGGCACTGCCGACACTTTCAAGCAACTGACTTTATTCTCCGACGTGCTCGAGCGCGTGCGCGCCGACTATGTCGACAAGGTTTCGGACAAGAAGCTGATCGAATCGGCGATCAACGGCATGCTGTCCTCGCTCGACCCGCATTCGGGCTACATGGACAAAAAGCAATTCTCGGAAATGCAGACGGAGACCAAGGGCGAATTCGGCGGCCTCGGCATCGAAGTGACGATGGAAAACGGCATCGTCAAGGTGGTGTCGCCGATCGACGGCACGCCGGCGGCCAAGGCCGGCATCGAGCCCGGCGACCTCATCACCCATATCGACGACAAGCCGGTGATGGACATGACGCTGGAACAGGCGGTCGACCGCATGCGCGGCAAGCCCGGCACGAAAATCATCCTCACCATCCGCCGCGGCGGCCTGAACGGCCATCCGTTCGACGTCACCATCACGCGCGCGGTGATCCATGTCGAAGCGGTGAAATGGCGGCCGGAGGGCGACGTCGCCTATATCCGCATCACCGCCTTCACCGAGCAAACCCAAAGCGGCCTCGACCAGGCGCTTGGCGAAGCGCACAAGAAGATCGGCGACAAGCTGATCGGCTACGTCATCGACCTGCGCAACAATCCGGGCGGCTTGCTCGACCAGGCGATCTCGGTCGCGGGCTCCTTCCTGCCGGCCGGCGACGAGGTGGTTTCGACTCGCGGGCGTCATAAGGAGGACGACCAGGTCTTCGCCGCCAAGGGCGGCGATAAAACGCACGGGTTGCCGATCGCGGTCTTGATCAACGGCGGCTCGGCCTCGGCTTCGGAAATCGTGTCGGGCGCGCTGCAAGACCATCACCGCGCGATCGTCATGGGCACGAGGAGCTTCGGCAAGGGCTCGGTGCAAACCATCATCCCGGTGGCGGGCGGCGGAGCCATGCGCCTCACCACGGCGCGCTACTACACCCCCTCGGGCCGCTCGATCCAGGACATCGGCATCACGCCTGACATCGTGGTGCCGCAGGCGACGCTGGAAAAAGTCGCCTCAGGTCCCGGCATCCGCGAGGTCGATCTCAAGGGCGCCCTGCCCAATCCCGACGATCTCAAGCTGAAGAAGGGCAAGGACCAGGATCAGCTCGACCAAAGCAACGGCATCGAAAGCCCGTCGGACGGCGAAGGCGAGAAAGCCGGCAAGGAAGGCAAGGGCGGGAAAAAAACGCCCTTCGATTACCAGCTGGCGCGCGCCCTCGATTTGATCCACGGCGTGCATCAGTTCCAAACAAAAAGCCACTGAGGCAACGGTGCCGACCCCGCCGGCCGACGATCCATCATCGAAAGCCGGCGCGGCGGCGCCCGGCGCACCGACGCCCGGCGCGGGGCGGCGGGAAACGTTCCTCGCCCGTTATCCGCGCTGGCTCAAGATCGCCGTGGCCCTCGGCGCCTTGTTCCTTGTGACCCTGCCGGCCTATCTCGGCGGCGGCAAGCCGGCATCCGCGCCCGCCGCCCAAGCTTCTTTCCCGGTCCGTTTCGGCAGCGGCGAAGCGACTACGTCGGCCCCGGCCAGCAAGCCGGCCGCGCCCACCTTCCAAAGCGGCGTCAACGCCGCCGACGGACGCGCGCTCGATGCGGCCGAGGAAAGCAAGAAAGTGCCGATGGCGGTGGCGCCCGAAGCCGACGTGACCGAGCAAACCGCCAAAGGCGCGCTGCCGCGCATCAGCGATGCCGGCCGCCAGCCGTGGCAGGTCTATGCAAGGCCCTTCGACCTCGCCGACAAGCGCCCGCGCGTCGCCATCGTCATATCCGGCCTCGGCTTCGCGCCGATCGCCAGCGCCAGCGCCATCGACCGGTTGCCGCCCAACGTGACGCTGGCTTTCGACGTCGAAAGCCCGGTGGTCGCCTCGTGGTGCGGCCGCGCGCGGCAGATGGGGCATGAAACCATCCTCAACGTGCCTATGGAGCCGTTCGATTACCCACGCAGCGACCCCGGCCCTCACGCGCTTTTGACCACCATGCCGGACGCCGGCAATCTCAAGCGCCTCGACTGGGCCCTCGGCCAATGCAGCGGCTATGCCGGCATCACCACCCTTTCGGGCTCGCGCTTCACCACCGATCCCGGCAAATTGATGCCGATGCTGGACGAACTGCATAAGCGCGGCCTGCTGCTGCTCGATGCCAGGGCTGCGCCGCGCAGCACCCTGTTCGGCCTCGCCAAGGAAGCGCATGTGCCGGCGGCAACGATCACCATGCGCATCGATGCCGATTTGTCGCCGGCCGCCATCGACACCGCGCTCCAGCAACTGGAACAAACCGCGCGCCTCAGCGGCAGCGCGGTCGGCCTCGCATCCGCGACGCCGGTGGTCATCGACCGCCTCAAATTATGGATCAAGCAATTGCCGCAAGACGGCATCGCGCTGGCGCCCTTGTCGGCGGTAGTTCAGTGATAGTTGCTAGGTACTAGGTGCTGGTTGCTAGGAATTTTTTATGCTAGAGCATTTCCTGAGTGGTTTGGCGCCACACCAAGCGTCATGCCCGCGCAGGCGGGCATCCATCTTGTTGAAATAAAATGGATTC
>DATKSH010000155.1:0-2052 GCA_035531735.1 Alphaproteobacteria bacterium | reverse complement strand
CGGGCAAAACCACCACATCGGCCAAGCTAGCCAAACGCTTTGCCGAAACCGAACGCAAGAAGGTTTTGCTTGCCTCGCTCGACGTGCAGCGGCCGGCGGCGCAGGAGCAGTTGGCCGTTCTCGGCGCGCAAATCGGCGTTGCGGCTTTGCCGATCATCGCGGGACAAGCGCCAGTTGAAATCGCTCGCCGCGCGTGCGAGGTCGCCCGCAAGGAAAGCTTCGACATCGTCATTCTCGATACCGCCGGCCGCCTCGCCATTGACGAGGGGTTGATGCGGGAAGCTGCCGATGTGCGCGATGCGACTCAGCCGCACGAGAAGCTTTTGGTGGTCGATGCGATGACCGGGCAAGATGCGGTCAGCACCGCCACGCAGTTCGAGCAGAAAATCGGCATCAGCGGCATTATCCTGACGCGCATCGATGGCGACGCGCGCGGCGGTGCGGCGCTTTCCATGCGCGCCGTTACCGGTAAGCCGATCAAATTCCTCGGCACCGGCGAGAAAACCGATGCCCTTGAGGTTTACCACCCCGACCGCCTCGCCAATCGCATTCTTGGCATGGGCGACGTGGTTTCGCTGGTTGAAAAAGCGGCGGCCCATATCGACCATGACGAAGCCGCCGAAATGGCCGAGAAACTGATGGCCGGCAAAGGCTTCGATTTCAACGATCTGGCAAAACAATTCCGGCAGATGCGCAAAATGGGCGGGCTCGGCAGCCTCGCCGGCTTGCTGCCCGGCATGGGCAAGATGAAGGATGCGCTGAAAAACGCCAATATCGACGACAAGGCGATCAAGCGGCAGGAAGCGATCATCGGCTCGATGACGCCGGCGGAACGCAAAAATGTCGATCTGCTCGGTGCTTCGCGCAAGCGCCGCATCGCCTCCGGTTCGGGTGTGCAGGTTTCGGACGTCAACCGCCTGATCAAGCAGTTTTTGGAAATGCAGAAGATGATGAAACAGGTGAAGAAGCTGGGGCAGAAGGGATTCATGCGCGGCATGATGTCGGGGATGATGCCCGGAATGGAGAAAAGGGATTAGTTGCTGGTGGCTAGGTGCTAGCAAGGTTTCCTAGCCACTAGCACCTAGCAACTGAAGTAACGATCAACCACAGAAGGAGAGTGCAGCATGTTAGTCCTGAGAATGACCCGTCACGGGGCCAAGAAGCGTCCGTTTTATCACATCGTGGTGGCCGACAGCCGCGCGCCGCGCGACGGTCGTTTCATCGAGAAGGTCGGGACCTATAACCCGATGCTCGGCAAGGAAGACCAAAAGCGCGTGATCTTGGTCGAGGAGCGCGTTAAGCACTGGATCAAGAACGGTGCGCAGCCGAGCGAGCGCGTCGCGCGTTTTCTTTTTGCCGCCGGCCTTGGTCCCAAAGTCGAATGGCGCGAAACGCCGAAGAAATCGGCTCCGCGCGCCAAAACGCAGGAGCGCATGAAGGTTGAAGCCGCCGCCGCCGAGGAAGCCAGGAAATCTGCCGAAGCCGTCGCGGCTGCGCCTGCCGAAGCACCGAAGGAAGACGCGCCGGCCGAAAAACCGGCGGAGGAGCCGAAAGCTGAAGCGCCGGCCGAGGTCGCGCAGGCTTAACCACGGGCGTCATGCCCGCCCCGTGTCGTAGCACGGGGTAAACTCCGGCGGGCATCCATCGAGGTGCGAAAAATGGATCCCCGCCTGCGCGGGGATGACGCGGGACAGGTGAGAATGAATTCTGACCGTAAAATCCTCGTCGGCATGATCGCGGGAGCGCACGGCGTCAAGGGCGACGTGCGCCTGAAAAGCTTTACCGAGGAACCGGCGGACATCGCGAAGTACCAGCCGCTAACCGATCAAAGCGGCGGCCGCGAATTCGCCGTCAAGCTCAAGGCCGCGACCAATAATTATTTCATCGCTTCGGTCGCGGGCGTGAAAGGACGCGACGAGGCCGAGGCCTTGCGCGGCACCCGGCTTTATGCCGCGCGTGCTGCCTTGCCGAAACTCAGGAAACGCGAATACTACGAAGCCGATTTGATCGGCCTTGCGGCGGTGGATGCGCAGGGCAGGGACGCCGGCAAGG
>DATKSH010000154.1:0-4333 GCA_035531735.1 Alphaproteobacteria bacterium | reverse complement strand
GCGGGCATCCATTTTTTGGATAAATCGAGACATTCCTCGCCTTACCGAGCGGTTGACATCCGCCGCACCGATCCCCCATAAAAGGCTCCGGAAAGGGCCTGTAGCTCAGCTGGGAGAGCGCCTCGTTCGCAATGAGGAGGTCGTCAGTTCGATCCTGATCAGGTCCACCACATTTTGCGCGCGTTGCGCGCAAAATGTGCCGCACCGAATCTTTGCGAAGCAAAGCGCAGGCAGGCCGGCTCAACCGAGGCGAATTTATGCCCCTTCCCTCTTCACCGAAAGACCTACTCGAAAACGTCACTTATGACGAACTGACGCCCGGCCGCGCGGCCAGCCTTTCGGCGACGCTGGCCAAGAAAGACATCGAGCTTTTCGCCGCGGCGTCGGGTGACCTTAACCCCGCGCATCTCGACGAGGATTACGCGCGCACCGATTTGTTCCACGGCATCGTCGGCCACGGCATGTGGCTCGGCGCGCAAATCTCGCGCGTGCTGGGCATGGTGCTGCCGGGCCCCGGCACCATCTATCTCGAACAAGACATCAAATTCAAAAAACCGGTGCGGGTCGGCGACAAGGTGACGGTCAAGGTCAGCGTGCGCGAAAAGCCGCCGAGCCCCAAGCCGGTCGTTATTTTCGACTGCCTCGGCGTCAACCAAAGCGGCGAAACCGTGATGGAAGGCAAGGCGGTGGTGCTGGCGCCCGTGGAGCGCGTGCGCCGGCCCACGCCCGACATGCCGGATGTCGAGATCCAGGCGCATGACCGCTATCGCGCGATCATGCAGGCCTGCCGCGGCAAAAGCGCGATCAAGACCGCCGTCGTGCATCCGGCCGAGGCCCATGTTCTGCAAGCCGTCGCCGACGCCATCGCGGATAATTTGATCGCGCCGGTCTTGATCGGCCCGCGTGCGCCCATCGAAGCCGCCGCCAAGGAAAGCGGCGTCGATATTTCAAAATGGGAATTAATCGACACGCCGGATAGCGCCGCCGCCGCCGCCAAGGGCGCGGAACTGGCGGCCACCGGCAAGGTCGAAAGCATCATGAAAGGCTCGCTTCATACGGAAGAACTTTTGAGCGCGATCGTGCCGTCTTCCGTCGGCCTGCGCACCGAACGGCGGCTTTCGCATGTTTATGTCATGGACGTGCCGAGCTATCCGAAGCCGTTGATCGTCACCGACGCGGTCGTCAACATCGCGCCGGATCTCACGGCCAAGGCCGACATTTGCCGCAACGCAATCGATTTCTTTCATGCGCTGGCGCACGAAAACCGCCCGCCGAAACTGGCGATCCTCGCCGCCGTCGAGGTGATCAACCCGAAAATGCAGGCAACGCTTGACGCCGCCGCCCTTTGTAAAATGGCGGATCGCGGCGAAATCGCCGGCGGCATAATCGACGGGCCCTTGGCTTTCGACAACGCGATCAGCAAGGAAGCGGCGGCGGAAAAAGGCATCGTCTCGCAGGTCGCGGGTGATGCCGACATCCTCGTGGTGCCAGAAATCGAATCCGGCAACATCCTCGCCAAGCAACTGACTTTCCTTGCCCATGCCGACGCCGCCGGCATCGTTTTGGGCGCGCGGGTGCCGATTATTCTCACCAGCCGCGCCGACAATCTGCGCACGCGGTTGCTCTCCTGCGCGATGGCGGTGTTGCTGGCGGCCGCGCGGCGCGAAGGCCGGTTGAAATGACCGCGAAAAAGACCGGGGCGATCCTCGCCCTCAACGCCGGGTCGTCGAGCGTCAAATTTAGCCTGTTCGTTCGCGGCAATGATTTACCATTGGTCGCGCATGGCGCGGTGACCGGCATCGGCGGCGCGCCGGAATTTTGCGCCGGGGACAAAGGCGGCGCGCCGGCAACCGAAAAGCTTGCACAAAGCGCCACACAGGAAGATGGCCTGCGCGCGATCATCGATTGGGTGCATGGGCACGAAAGCGGCTGGCAAATCGCGGCGGTTGCTCATCGTATCGTCCATGGCGGCACGGAATTCACCGGGCCGGTGCGCATTGATGCCGATGTTTTGCAACGGCTGAAAAAGCTAATTTCCCTCGCCCCCCTGCATCAGCCGCACAACCTGGCGGCGGTTGAAATTGCCGAACATTTTTTGCCGAACGTGCCGCAAATCGCCTGTTTCGATACCGCGTTTCACGTGAAGCATGATCCGCTGTTCAGCAGTTTCGCGCTGCCGCAGGATTTGCGCGACAAAGGCGTACGGCGCTATGGCTTTCACGGCCTGTCTTATGAATGGATCGCAGAAACCTTGCGACGCGCGCACCCCGATCTCGCCAAGGACCGCGTGGTGGTCGCCCATCTCGGCAACGGCGCCAGTTTATGCGCGATGCAAAACGGCCGCAGCATCGACACCACCATGGGCATGACGGCGCTCGATGGCTTGCCGATGGGCACGCGCTGCGGCGCGCTCGATGCCGGGGCGGTGATTTACATGATCCGCGATCTCGGCCTTGCGGCTGACGAACTTGAGCATGTTCTTTACGAAAAATCCGGCCTCAAGGGACTTTCCGGCCTCAGCAATGACGTGAAGACCTTGCTGGAAAGCCCCGACCCAAAAGCCAAATTCGCGCTCGATTACTTCGTGCTGAAAACCGCGCAATATATGGCGATGATGGTGGTGAGCATGGGCGGCACGGACGGCATTGTCTTCACCGGCGGCATCGGCGAAAACGCAGGCCCGGTGCGCGAGGCTGTCGTCAAACGACTCGCTGTCCTCGGCCAACCGCCAATCCTCGTGATCCCCGCCAACGAGGAACGCATGATGGCGATGCAATCGAGCACGGTACTGGATCAGGCATAACTATTTGGCATAAAAAGGAAAAATCAGTTGACGATGGACCGGCGATACGCATGATGTCCTTCTGATGAAAATCGTTTCCTGGCAAAAGCTCGACGAGGCGCAGCAACGGGCGATCCTGGCGCGGCCGCCGCATAAGGACGACGCCCGCATCGTCTCGACCGTCGCCGGCATCCTGCAACAGGTGCGGGAGCGCGGCGACGAAGCCTTGCGCGAGTTCAGCGAGCGTTTCGACAAATTGAAGCCGGACTCCTTCCGCGTGCCGGCGGAAGAGATCAAGGCCGCGTCCGCGCAAATCGAGCCCGGTTTGCTGACGGCCATGGAGCAAGCCGCCGGCAACATCATGAAATTCCATCAGGAGCAACGGCCGCTGGACAAAAAAATCGAGACCGTGCCGGGCGTGGTATGTGAATGGCAATGGCGGCCGCTCGAATCGGTTGGCTTTTATGTGCCCGGCGGCTCTGCTCCCCTGTTGTCCTCGGTGCTGATGCAGGCGGTGCCGGCGATGATCGCGGGCTGCCGGCGGCAAATCCTTTGCACCCCGCCGCAAAAAAACGGCAAGGTGCATCCGGCCGTTTTGGCCGCCGCGCATCTGTGCGGGATCGGTGATATTTACGCGGTCGGCGGCGCGCAAGCCATCGCCGCGATGGCCTATGGCACCGCCAGCATTCCGAAAGTGGACAAGATTTCGGGGCCCGGCAACGTCTATGTCACGCTGGCCAAGCAAATAGTCGCCTGCGACCCCAAGGGCGCGGCCATCGACATGCCGGCAGGACCATCGGAAGTCATGGTGATCGCCGAAGCCTCGGCGCGGCCCGACTGGGTCGCCGCCGATTTGCTGGCGCAGGCCGAGCATGACGCCGAGGCGCAGGCCATCCTCGTCACCACCAGCCAGGAACTGGCCGAGCAGGTATCGCAGGAAGTCGACAAGCAGGTCGCGGAATTACCGCGCCGCGCCATTGCCGAAAAAAGCCTGCAGGAAAGCCGCATTATCGTGGTGCTTAACCTCAAGATCGCGACGCGCATCGCCAATCTTTACGCGCCGGAGCATTTGATCCTGCATAGCGGCAGCGCCGAGCGCTGGCTGGCGGAAATCCACAACGCCGGCTCGGTATTCATGGGGCCTTACACGCCGGAATCGGCCGGCGATTACGCCAGCGGCACCAACCATGTGCTGCCGACCGCCGGCTATGCCCGCGCCTATAGCGGCATCACGGTTTTGACCTACATGAAAGCGATGACCGTGCAGCGCATCGCGCGCGAAGGGTTGCAGGCGCTCGGCCCCACCATCGTCGCCATGGCCGAGGCCGAAGGCTTGCGCGCACACGCCGCCGCCGTCACCAAAAGGCTAGACGACGCATGAGCGCTTGAATGACTTATTCGAAAATCACGCCCGAACTTGACGTCTCGGATTTGCAAAAATCGCTGGTATTTTACACCGGCATCGCGGGATTCCGCATGCTTTACGAACGGCCGGAAGAAAAATTTGCCTATCTCGACATCAATGGCGGCGGCCTGATGCTGGAGGAAGCC
>DATKSH010000153.1:0-3976 GCA_035531735.1 Alphaproteobacteria bacterium | reverse complement strand
GAGCGAGGCGATCCGCGTGCATGGACCTTTGAGGGGCACGGCGCTTGCCGCGCGGCGTTTGTGCCGTTGCCATCCCTTGGGCGGGAGCGGGTTCGATCCGGTGCCGCCCGCAGGGCATTCGGCATCCGGGATTCGGCATTCGGGGGATCAATCCGTTTGAACTGGTCGGCGATTCCTGTTACCTGAATGCCGAATCCCGAATGCTGAATGCCTGAAAATGAACAACAACCAGAACCTCGTCATCGCGGTTATCCTGTCGGTCGTGATATTGATCGGCTTTCAGTATTTCTATGCCGCGCCGCAGGAGGCGCAGCAGCAAAAGCAGGCGCAGCTTGCCGCCGCGGTGACCAAGCAACAAGGGCAGGCGCCCGCCGCTCCCGCCGGCCCTGCGGTCCCGGCCGCGAGCGCGGCTATGCCGCGTGCCGAAATCATCAAGCAGAATCCGCGCGTGGCGATCGTGACGCCGGCGCTTTCGGGCTCGATCGATCTCAGGGGTGCGCGGATCGACGATTTGACGCTCAATAAATACCATGTCAGCGCCAAGAAAGGTTCGCCCGACGTCGTTTTGCTATCGCCGGCCGGCTCGGCCGCGCCGCACCATGCTTATTACGCCGAGCTTGGCTGGCTCGGCGGCGACCATGTCGATGTGCCGACCGCCGATAGCGAATGGCGCAGCGGCGGCGGGCAACTGACGCCCGATCACCCGGTCAAGCTTTCGTGGGACAACGGGCACGGGTTGTTCTTTTTCCGCACCATCGCCATCGACGATCATTTCATGTTCACCGTCAGCGACGACGTGCGCAACGAAACCGGCGCGCCGGTCACGCTTTATCCCTATGGGTTGGTGACGCGGCAGGGCGAGCCGGCCTATCTCGGCAGTTATATCCTGCATGAAGGGCCGCTCGGCGTTCTGGACGGCACGCTCGACGAATACAGCTATAAGAGCTTGAAGGAAGCCGGCCACAAGACGGGCGCCAGCGAAGGCGGCTGGCTCGGCATCACCGATAAATACTGGCTGGTCGCCGTGATCCCGCCGGCGGACGAGAAATTTACCGCCGATTTTACCTATACCGCGGCGGCGCATGCCGGCGACGGCCATTTCCAGAGCGATTTCCGCGGCGCGCCGGTCGTACTGGCGCCGGGCGCCTCGGTCGAGCGCACGGTACATCTGTTCGCTGGCGCGAAAAGGCTTTCGTTGATCGACCGTTACCAGGATCAATACCAGATCCCCCATTTCGACCGCGCCATCGATTTCGGCTGGTTCTATTTCCTGACCAAGCCGTTCCTGACTTTCCTCGATTTCATGGGCTACCTGTTCGGCAATTTCGGCCTCGCCATTCTTGCTTTTACGGTGATGCTGAAGGCGGCGACCTTGCCGCTGTCGGTCAAGTCCTACCGCGCGATGGCGCGGATGAAGGCCTTGCAGCCGGAGTTGAAAAGCCTGCAGGAGCGTTTCAAGGACGACAAGATGCGCCAGCAGCAGGAAATGATGGGGCTATACAAGCGCGAGAAGGTCAACCCGGCGGCGGGCTGCCTGCCGACCTTGATCCAGATCCCGATCTTCTTCGCGCTTTATAAGGTGCTTTATGTCAGCATCGAGATGCGGCAGGCGCCGTTCTATGGCTGGATCCACGATCTGTCGGCGCCCGATCCGAGTTCCGTTTTCACGCTGTTCGGCGCGATTCCGTGGACGCCGCCGTCGTTCCTTCATATCGGCGTGTGGCCGCTTTTGATGGGCATCAGCATGTTTTTGCAACAACGCCTGTCGCCGCAGCCGCCGGACAAATCGCAGGCGCGGATTTTCATGATCATGCCGGTGATGTTCACCTATATGCTGGCCAAGATGCCGGCGGGATTGGTGATTTACTGGACCTGGAGCAATCTCCTCTCCATCGCCCAGCAATGGTTCGTGATGCGGAAGGTGAAGGCGGGGAGGTAGGAAGAGAAAAGAGAAAAGGGGCCTTGGTGGCGCGGGAGAGTCGAACAACCGAACAACTTTTTGCCATGCCTTGCGATCTGGCGGCGGTCGCGGCGGAAGCGGGGCAATTTCCGTCCGGCAAAATGCCGGAAGCGGCCTTGATCGGGCGTTCCAATGTCGGCAAATCCTCGCTGATCAACGTCCTCGTCGCCCGCAAGGGATTGGCGCGCGCCGCCAAGCAGCCGGGCCGCACCCAGCAGATTTTTTTCTATGAACTCGGCGGCGCATTGATGCTGGTCGATTTGCCCGGTTACGGCTATGCGCAAGCGCCGCGCGCGGCCAAGGAAAGCTGGAACGACCTGGCGCGGGATTATTTAAGCAAACGCGGCAATCTGCGCGCCCTGTGCCTGTTGCTCGATGGGCGGCACGGAGCCTTGGCCGCCGATGTGGCGATGATGAAATTCCTCGATCGCGCCGGCGTTGCCTATAAGGCCGTGCTGACAAAAATCGACCAGGTCAAGCCGACCGAGCGCGCGGCGCGATGCGAGCAAACCGAGGCGCTGCTGGCCGTGCATCCGGCCGCGCAGCCGGGCGTCATTGTCACCAGCGCGGCCAAGGGGATCGGGATCGGGGAGATGCGGGAGTGGTTGGCTGCTAGGTGCTAGGTGCTAGGTGCTAGGAATTGAAGAATGAGGAAAATATCTCTCGCTAGCCACTAGCCACTAGCAACCAATCATACGCTCCGGCGGTTGAGATTGTCGCCGTAGAGGCCGGGGCGGATGGCGGCGATGGCGACCGTTTCCTGATTGCGGATCAAATTGATGACCGAGGCTTCGCAGGCGATCTGGATCTGGCCGAAGGCGGTGACGTCGAGTTTCGAAACTTTGTCGGCGAGGTCGTGTTCCGTCAGCCAGCCGCGAATGGTGACGAGGACATCGGCCGCCAAGCGCTGGCGCGTTTCGTCCGCGCGGTGGCGCGGCAGGTTCTCGCCGGCGAGCGGCTGCAATTCAATGAAATAGCGATTATGCGCATTGGGCATAATACGTCTCCCCGCGCGGGCCGGGTTTTCTAATATCTCGCGGCTTTATCGCCGTGTGGCCCGTCGCTTCCAGCCTAGGTTCCCATCCCTTAAAATTGGTTTAAAATGCCGGCGAAAGGGGGCGCTTGTGGCGCGTGCGACCGACAGCCAGAAACATCGCCGTTCGGCGCGCGCGAAAACGCCGACCTCCGCGCGGCTTGAAAACGCTGCGCTTTACTATCTAAGCCGCTATGCCGCTTCCGAATTTTCCTTGCGCCGGGTTTTGGAAAACCGCGTGCGCCGCGCTTCCCTCGGCGACCCGCTTTTTGCCTGCGACCATGAAGCGCAGGCCGAATTGCGCGCCGTTATCGAAAATATCGTCGCCCGCCATCGGGCAAGCGGCATACTCGACGATGCGGTTTACGCCGGCATGAAGGCGCGCGGCGCGCGGCGGCAAGGGCGCTCGGCCCGCATGATCAAGATGCAATTGGCGCAAAAGGGGTTGGCGGCGGAGGTGGTGGAACAGGCTTTACGCGTCGCCGCTGAGGATATGGACGCCGGGCAAGCCGAACTGGCGGCCGCGCGGATTTTGGCCAAGCGGCGCAAATGGGGACCGTTCGGGCCGCCGGCCGCTACCGATAAAAAACGCAAGCAGTTCGCCGCCATGGCGCGGGCGGGATTCTCGCTTGCGGTGGTGAAGAGAGTGTTGAGTGGGGATGTGGAAGAGGACGAGGAAAGTTTTTGAAATGGAAAAAAGTAAACTGTCACCGAAATTCCACCCAACCCTTTCGGGACATGCTCTAAGCCGCCCGCCGTTGGACGGCGACGGGCGGCGCGGTGCGCAGGAGCGCGCGCAGGAGGTCGCCGTAATAAGCGGCGATTTTGGGTCCTTGCCAGAATATCTGGGCGAGGTCGGCAAGCTCGGTCTTGGGGCGGATCAGGGGCAGGATCGCGCGCTGCTTTTCCAGCACCGCCGTCCATAAGGCCGCCGTCGCCGCCGGGTCGGCGGCGTTGACCGGCGCTGTCAGGATGTGCGGTGC
>DATKSH010000152.1:0-14962 GCA_035531735.1 Alphaproteobacteria bacterium | reverse complement strand
GGACGGAAAAGCTGCTGCAATTCGACCGTGATGTCGGCGGGCCCTTCGCCGGCGTTCATTGCAATCACGCGCTTGTCGCGCAGGCCGAGAATATAATACCCGCTGGCCGCGCGCACCGGCCCGGCGACTTGGTTGACCTGCATTGTTTGCAGCGCGCTGTTGAGTTCCGGCGCCAATTGCTCTTCCTCGATCCAGCCGATGTCGCCGCCCGCCGCCGCCGAGGCGTTTTGCGAGAATTGATGGGCAATGGCGCCGAAATTGCCGCCCTGCCGCAGCTTCTGGACCAGGTTTTCGCCGAATTGCTTGACCTGCTCTTCGTCCTTGGGGCTATCGACTGGCAGGAAAATCTCGCTGACCAGATATTCCTCCTTGCCGGCGTTGGCGCGCATACGGTCGATCACGGCATCGACCTCGTCGTCACCGACCTGTACGCTTGGCCGCAATTCGCGCTGCACCACCTTGCTCCAGGCCAGCGAGGCGCGAATCTGGTGCATCAGCGCTTCCGGCGGGATGCCGCGCGACGCCAGGAAAGCCTTCATATCGCCGCCGGGGATGTGGTTGTCCGTGGCGACCCGCGCCATCGCCTTGTCGATCTCGTCATCGGGCACGGTGATGTCGTCCTTCTTGGCTTCCTGCAGTTCGAGCTGTTCGTCGATCAGGCTGCGCAGGGTTTGCATCAAAAGATGTTGGCGCACGTCCGGCGTGTCAGGCAGGCCGGAGGCGAGGAACGCCATCGCCATGCGTGCCTCGACGTCGAGGGTCGAAATCACGTCGTCGTTGACCACGGCGGCCACGCGATCTTCGAAGGCCGCCGGTGCGGCGGAGGGCGAAGCGGTGGCGTCGGCGGTATCCGCGACGCGCTGCGCCCATGCGACGGCTGGCAACAGGGCAACCGCGCAAAGGGAGATTAGGAGAAAGGGCGAACGTTTCATGGGCATTGGGGATAGCACGGGACCTGCCTGACGCAAAAGCGGCTTTAGCCGTCCTCGATATAAAGCAAAGCCGCGTTGCTGAGAGCCAGCGCCGCCAGCGGTATCGACCAGGCTGCCAGAATCACCGGCAAATCCTGGTTGACGCCGAGCGCCGTCACCACATTGTCGAGCGAAAACACCAATCCGCCGATGACGAGCCCGAATGCTATGATGCCGATGGTGCTGCCGCGCTGGCTCATGCGCAGGGAAAAGGCGGCCGCGAAGAACACCATCGCGCACAGAAGAATCGGCCGCGACAAAAGATTTTCGAATTGCAATTCGTGCCGGTTGGGCGGCAGGCCGATGGTCTTGAGCGCGCGGATGAAGCGCGGCAACTCCCAGAACGAGATGGTGTTGGGCGGCGCCATGCTTTCCTGAATCTTGTCGAGCGTCAGGTCGGTCGGCAACCGGTAATCGTCGTAATGCTGGGGCGGGAGCTGGCCCCAGTTGAGCCACGTGTCGGGGATGTCCCAATAATTTCCCCGCAACACCGCTCGCGGCGCGTCAACACGGCCGAGATAGCGGTCGCTATCGTCGAAAATAAAAACGATCACCGGTGTCAAGGTCAGCGGCTTAAGCCCGACATGGTCGGCATGCAAAAGAAAATGGCGCCCGTCGCCACGCTGCCGCAGCCACAGCCCCGCGCCGGTCAGCTCGAGGGTCGGCGCGTGCTGCAAATAATGCAACTCCATGTCGTGGTACTTGGCGTTGAGCGCCGCGCCGATGGGATTGATGGCGGTGACGTTGAAAAAGCTGAACATCAGGGTGACGGCCAGTGCCGGCATCACGAATTGCCAGGCCGAAACGCCGGCCGAGCGCGCGACCACCAATTCCTGGCTGCGCGTCAGGCGCCAGAAGGTGAAAATGCCGGCGAACAGCACGACGAAGGGCAGCACATGCTCGACCGTGCCCGGTAGCTGGTATAGCCCCATCTCCAGCACCAGGCCGAAGGTGGCATCGGGATGGCCGGCCGACCGGCGCAAAAGCTCGGCGACGATGAAAAGAAAAATCACCCCGGTCAGCGCGCCGAGAAAGACCGTGAACCAGAACAGGTACTGGCGGCCGAGATAGCGGTTGAGCGTCCAATGCATCATGGCGCGGCCGGCTCCGCAAGGCGCGTGGTGTGCGGCAACAGGCTGCGCACGCGCTCGGCATTGAGCAGCGCGAGGCACACCGGCACGGGAACCAGCACCAGAAGATAAAGTGCGAAAGCCAGCCACGGCGACCCGGCGATCAGGCTGTTCATCGACATGGCGATTGCCTGCAAAGTGACGATGGTGGCGGTGGCGACCAGGATGCGCCGGCTCATGCCGCGGCGATTGAACTCCCCGGCGAGGATCGTGGCAAGGCCGATCAGCGCGTAGGACAGGGCCAGAAGCGGCGAGGCGAGGCGCTGATGCAATTCGGCCATCAATTGCCCGTGCGTGCGGGCGGCGAGGATGCGCGGTGACGGGTAGAGCAGTTGCCCAAGGGTTTCCTCGCGCGGATCGGGAATGCGGTCGGCGGGCGGCCCGCGCAGGGAATCGAGGTCGAGTACATATTGATCGAAGGCGATTTGCGACAATTGGCCGGTCTTGGTGTCCATTTCCTGCCGCCTTCCGTTGAACACCACCAGTTCATGGCGCCCGTTCTTATCGACGATCTGGCCGCTGTCGGCCATGATGGTGACGGGCCGTTCCGGCTTGCGCACGTCGTGCATCAAAATGCCTTGCAACGATCCGTGTGGTCCGCGCGCGCGGGCATAGAAGGTCAACCCGTTGGTGATGTCGTTGAAATTGCCGGGCCGCGCGAGGAAGATCGAGTAATTGTCGCGCAAGGCGTATTCGATGCCGACCAGCCCGCGATTGGCCGCCGGCGCCAGCGAGAGGGTTAGCGCATAGCAACCGATCACCACCATGCCGGTGAGGGCGAGGGCCGGCAACGCCTGCCGCATGGGGCTGATGCCGGCCGCGCGCATGACGACGAGCTCGCTGTCGATCGCCAGCTTGTTGTAGATGAAGATGACGGCGACGCCGAGGCTGATCGGCAGGATCAGCGGCAACAGCGCCGGGATCGTCAATGCCATCAGGTAAAGGAACATCCAGGTGGTCGAGGCGTTCTCGATCACGATCGACAGCAGGCGGAACGACTGGGTGAACAGGACGACGAAGGTCACCGCCACGCTCGCGAACACGAAGGCGATCAAAAGCTGGCGGAACAGGTAGAAGCCGAGGCGGTTCATGCGGTCCTTGCTGCGATTGCGTCCGTCGCTTCAGGGTAAATCCATGGATCCCGGTTGTTAAGGCGTTTTGCGGCCACAGAAATTTTGCGCTTGAAAATGTATGACACATGTAATACAATGTAAACACGCTAAACACATCAAAGACGGAGATTATCATGAAAACCGAAATCATCAATACGCGGGTCGAACCGAAATTGAAGCGCATGGCGGCTGCCGTATTAGGCTCACTGGGTCTTTCGACCACCGAGGCCATCACGCTGTTCCTGCATCAGGTCGTGCTCAGCGAGGGTTTGCCGTTCGAAGTTAAAGTCCCCAACAAGGTAACCCGTAAGGCGATAAAAAACGCTTTGGCAGGAAAAAATCTTACGCATTATGCCACATTGGAAGATGCAAAACGGGCGTTTGAATAATGCTCGAATTATACATAGAGGGGCATTGCAAAAAAGACATTAAACGCGCTCACAAACGCGGGAAGGATATGCGCAAATTCTGGGGTGTGGTCGAGTTGTTGCAAAAACAATTGCCTCTTGAAGCGCGGCATCGCGACCATCCGCTGAAAGGCGAATGGTCGCCTTGCCGGGATTGCCATATCGAGCCTGATTGGCTGTTGATTTATTACGTGAAAGCCGGTTTTCTCTATCTCGCGCGCACGGGGACGCATGCCGACCTGTTCGAGTGATTTTTGACCTACCCCCACCCCAATTTGCTGCGCGGGTTGTAAGGGTTTTTCTTGCCCCATTTCTCGATCGCTTCGGCGAGGTCGGCCGGCGGCGGATCGGGTAGCATGATAGCGAGTTTGACGAACATGTCGCCACGCTGATTCTTGCCGAACGGCACGCCCTTGCCCTTGAGGCGCAGGACCGTGCCGGTGTTGGCGCCTTTCGGCACCTTGACGGTCACGTCGCCGTCGAGGGTCGGCACCTTGATGCCGGCGCCGAGCAGTGCCTCATGCAGCCCGACCGGTGCGTCGAGGTGAATATCGTTGTCCTTGCGCGTGAAGAAGGGATGCGGCTCGACATGGATTTCGATGATCGCGTCGCCGCCCGGCTTACCGCGTATGCCCGCCAACCCTTGCCCGCGCAGGCGCAGCTTGTGGCCCTCATTGGTGCCGGGCGGGATCGTCACGTCGATGGTCTTGCCGCTGGTTAGCGTCACCCGGCTCTTGCCGCCAAGGCAGGCTTCGGCGAACGGAATGGCGAGCGAATAAGTGACGTCGCCGCCGCGCATGCCGCTGCCCATGCCGCTACCACCCATATCGGGACCGCGCCCACGGCTGCCGCCCATGAACTGGGACAGGATGTCCTCGACATTGCCGAATTGGGAAAACGGATCGCCGCCACGATAATTTTGGCCACGCCATTGGCCGCCGCCGAACGGATGCTCGGCCCCGGCGCCGGCGAAGCCGCGCTCGTTGCCCTCGGCGTCGATTTCGCCACGGTCGAAGCGTTTGCGCTTTCCGGCATCGGACAGCAGGTCGTAGGCCGCCGTCACGTCCTTGAATTTCTGTTCGATGTCCTTCTTGCCCGGATTGACGTCGGGGTGCAGCTTTTTCGCCAGCTTGCGATAAGCGCCCTTGATCTCGTCGGCGCCGGCGGATTTGGCGACGCCTAATATCTGGTAAGGATCACGCATCATCGGAAGACAGATAGCAGAAGACAGGTATCAGATAAATCGCCATTGCAGCGGCGACTTTCTGATACCCGATCCCTGTTTCCTGCCTACTGGGATACGATCTTCCAGCTTCCGTCCGGCTGCTGGCAGGCGGTGCCGTAGCCCTGCTTTTGCTGGCCGCCGACCACGATGGTTTCCTGGAATTCGCGGCAGTATTCGCCGTTCTGGGCATGGCCGTCGCGTATCGGCGTGATGGTGCCCGAATTGCCGTTCTGCGGATTGTTCCAGGTAATCTGCTGGCCGACCGGGGCGGTATAGGCGCGTTGCTCGGCTTGCGTCGCCTGCCGGCGGTCGCTTTCGTCGACCGTGTTGCCGAGCCGGTTGCCGACGAAGCCGCCGAGCAACACGCCGGCCAGCGTCGCCGCCGCATTGCCGGAGCCGCGGCCGATCTGGCTTCCGATCAAGCCGCCGGCGGCCGCGCCGCCGAGCGTACCGACGGTTTCGCCGCCGCCCCATTGATTGCCCTCGTTCTGGCAGGCGACGAGCAGGAGCGAAGCCGCGAACAGGGCGACAACCGATGTGCGAATCATGACATAACCTCTTTTGTTGGGGATGGGCGTTTTGTCGGGGCGTTGTGGTCGAGCGTTGTGGTTCGTTTTGGTGTTTTCCGGGGCCGGAAATCTATGCTGGCAAAGCCTACCCTAGGCGCTAATCTTGGCGCAACTGTGACAAAAGAGGCTAGGTGCTGGTTGCTAGTTGCTAGGGGGTTCGGGATAAACATTAACGCCCGACTCGCCAGCACCTAGCCACTAGCAACCAGCAACTGAACATGACCGATCCCACCGACCTTGCCGCACCGCCCACCGACCCTCTGGCCCTGTTCCGGGAATGGTATGCGCTGGCGGAACAAAGCGAGCCCACCGACCCCAACGCAATGGCGCTGGCGACCTGCGGCGCGGACGGCAGGTCATCCGTGCGCATGGTGCTGTGCAAGGGCTGTGGCGCGGACGGTTTCGTTTTTCAGACCAATCGCGAAAGCGCCAAGGGCCAGCAGTTGCAGCAAAACCCAAAGGCGGCGCTTTGCTTCCATTGGAAATCGCTCAAACGACAAGTGCGGGTGGAAGGGCCGGTCACGCCGCTCAGCAACGCCGAATCGGACGCCTATTTCGCCACCCGCCCACGCGAGAGCCGCATCGGCGCGTGGGTCTCGCGGCAATCGCGGGCGCTTGAAAGCCGTGCGATGCTCGAACAGTCGGTGCGCGACTGGGAACGGAAATTCGAAGGGCGCGAGGTGCCGCGCCCGGATTACTGGGGTGGTTATCGCCTGTTGCCGCTGATGATCGAATTCTGGCAGGAAAGGCCATATCGCCTGCACGATCGCATCGCTTATCGCCGCGCGGACGTCGGCGCGGCGTGGCAATGGGAAAGGTTGTGGCCTTGATGGAAAAAGCCGAGCTTCTTGCCATCGAAAACGACCGCCTTAGGCGGCTCGCGACCTATGCCAGCGTCAGCGTGGCGTTGGTGCTGATCGCGGCCAAGATCGCCGCGTGGTTCCTCACCGATTCGGTGGCGATGCTGTCCTCGCTGCTCGATTCGACCATCGATTTGATCGCCTCGCTGGTCACCGCCTATGGCGTCGCCGCCGCCTTGCGCCCGCCCGACCGCGAGCATCGCTTCGGCCACGGCAAGGCGGAACCGCTGGCGGCCTTGGCGCAGGCCGCCTTCATCATCGGCTCGTCGGTATTGCTGGGTTACGAAGCGCTGCATCGCTTCTATCATCCGCAGGCCATTACCAATCTCGATTTCGGCTATGGCACAATGGTTTTGGCGATCATGCTAACGGCGGCGCTGGTTTTGTTCCAGCGTTACGTCATCCGCCGCACCCACTCGATGGCAATCGGTGCCGACCGTTTGCACTATGTCGGCGACCTTGCCGTCAACGCGGCGGTGATCGCCGCCTTCGCGCTGCATCAGGCGACCGGGTTCGATTTCTTCGACCCGGCGCTGGCGCTGGTGATCGCCGGCGGCCTGATTTTCAGCGCCCACCATATCGCCATGCACGCGCTGATCGTGCTGATGGATCGCGAAGTGCCGGACACGCAGCGCGAGAAGATCAAATCGATCGTGCGGGCGCACCCGGCGGTGCGCGGCATTCACGATATGCGCACGCGTTCCGACAGCGACCGCATTTTCATCGAAGTGCATGTCGAACTCGATCCTGACATGAAGTTGAAGGAGGCGCATCTCGTCGCCGACGGGATCGAGCGCGCCCTTATCGCCGAATTTCCCAACGCCGACGTTTTGATCCACGAAGACCCGGCCGGGCTCATCGAACATCGGCTTGACGAGCAGATCGCCGCGAGGTCGCCGCCGCAATGAAGACCGCGTTGATGGTGGCGATGGGCGGATTGCACCTGGCCGCGCTGGCCGGGCTGGTGGTGCTGTATGCGCGGCGCATGAAACTGCCGCGCCGCGAAACGCCGTTGCTGGCGTTCCTGCTTTTATGGGGTGCCTTGATCGCCGCCGGCTATATCGCCAGCCTGTTCGATGCGCTCGGCAGCCTGCCGGCCTATGCCGCGGCGAGTTTTCTCGGCATCGCCTTGCTGCTGGTCTTGCATCATGCGGTTCACGCACCGGCGCGCCGCACGCCTTATGCCAAGCCAGATTTGCCGGAATTCGTCGCGATCTCCTCGCCGCGCTTGCGTAAATACTTGTGGATTTTCCTCGGCGCCACGCTAGCGGCGGCATTCCTCGTCCATATCGCCATCGCCTTGTCTTTCTATCCCTGCAACGGCGATTCGATGATTTATCGCCTGCCACGCCCCTTTTGGTACGTGACCAATGGCAGCCTTCTGCATCCGTTCAAATCGTTCGACAAGCGGATGACTTTTTATCCGCTCAACGGCATCATGCTTTATTTGCCGTTGGTGCTCTATCGCCTGCCGGGGCGCTTTCACTACCTGCCGAGCCTGTTTTGCTGGCTCGCCATCGTCTATGCCGCCTATCGCTTCGCGCGCGCGCTGGGGGCCGAGCGGCTGACGGCGTTTTTTGCCACATGGCTGGTGGCGCTGACGCCCAACATCCTCGTGCAGGCGACCTCGACCAACGACGAAATCCTCGCCGCCGCCGCGCTTCTGGCCGCGCTTTATTTCGCGTGGCGCTGGCTGGTGTCGGGCGAGGAGCATTATCTTTTTACCGCCGCGCTCGGCGTCGGCATCAGCGCCGGCACCAAGCCGCATGTCCTTTACCTCATACCGCTGACCCTGTTCGCGATCTTGTGGTTCGCGCGGTTCTTGTGGCGGCGGCGCGAGCCTTTGGGCAAATGGTTGCCTTCCACGCGGCCCGGCGTGTGGATCGCCGCTTTCGGCATCCTGTTGCCGGTCGCGCTTTTGTTTACCGTCGTCAATTACATTTCTTCAGGCAATATTTTTTACTTCGGCGAATATGATCCCAAGGTTTTCAACCTCCACTTCTATGTCCAATTAATAGGCCAGAACCTGCTGGTCTATATCGAGCAAATGATTTTGGCGCCGATTGCCACGCTCGACGTGTTCCTGTCGCCGCATGCCCGGATTTTGTTCGAGGGGGGACTCGATAATTTTTTCGCGCCGATCATCATGCCGTTCGTCAGCGCCAACCCGCATTTCTATCACATGCATTACCGGGTGCAGGGCGTCGTCATCCCGACCACTTCGTTCCTGGTCGAATTCAGCCTGTGGCCCGGTTTCGCCTATCTGTTATGGCCGCTGCAATGGGCCGGCCTCGCGCGCAAAAAATTCACGCTGCGGCCTTTGTTCATTCTTTTGTCGGCGACGCCGATCGTCTGGCTCGTCACCTGGTGCTGCGTGATGCTTTACATGGAAGGCGTGCCGACTTACCTCGCCTTCTTCATGATCGTGGCGGCGCCGGCCGTCGTTTTCGTTTTCGCGCGCGCGCCGTCCGTTCGTTTCGACCGTTTGCGCTGGGCCGTGATCGGCTTCGTGATGGCGACCAGCCTCGTCATCAACGCCAACGTCTTCGTCAACAGCGTGTTTCGCGGCTTCCGCGAGTTGGCCTCGTCGCCGACTTACCCCGACGACTGGCTGCGCTTCAAAAAACCGGCCATCGAGGAAATTCGCCGCGCCTCCGACATCCAGGTTCTGGCGTTGCATACGCTGACCTATTACTTCGCCTTCATGCACTGGAATCCCTATGCCCGTTACTACAGCCCCTATCAAACACCGAACTTGCCGCCGGATCGCATGGCCGCGCTGTTGCAGATCACCTCGGTCGCCAGCGAATTCAAGTTCGGCTTCGTGCCGTTGTGGATCCCCGATAAGCCGACCGCCGGCGTCACCTATCTCGGCGAAATCCGCGGCGCCGACGAGGAAGCGGTATTCGCGCGCGGTAACGGCATCGAAAAACGCTGGCCGGGGCGTTCCGATTTCATCCTTTTCACGCTCAGGGATTCGCCGGCCGGCGGCCACTATGTCATCGGCACGCAAAAAGATGTCATGGGTGCCGCGCCGGCCGATGAGTTGCAATATGCCTATGAGATCAAGGCGCCGGATGGAACGGTGGTTTACCGGCGGCCGTGGAGTGCCGATCCCGCCTTCAGCGCGCCGGTGCCGGACGATCCCAAACGCTATCGCTATCTTTTGAACATCGCAGTGCGGTCGCAAGCCGACAACAGGGCGCGGGCGTCGGTATCCTACCCGATCGAGGCTCCCGATGCGTGGCGTATCACCGGCTTCGGTCCCGGCGGCTATGAAAGCGCAGCACCTTGCCGATGGAATCCGCTCAAATCGCCCGGCCTCGTTTCGACCAAATGGCCCTGAGAGGGCGTTGCCTTACGGCGGCGGTGCACCGCCACCGGCCGGCATCGCATGCCATGGCGCATAGCAGGTCGGCACATAGGGATAGTAACCCTGCGGATTGTTGCAGGCGTACCAATAAGCACCTGCGCCCGGCGGCGCGGCGACGGCCGGTGGAATGTAGGGGTTGGGATATGGATAGGCCGCGTGCGGGTAGAAATACCACGTATCGCCAAGGATCCACCACCAGCCGATCCGGCCGCCATGGTGCCCGTGATACCAGCGGCCGCTGTGCCAATAATGCAGATCGTCGTCGCGGAAATGATGAATATCACCGTGCCAGTGGCGATCCATATGCCACGCGCCGTGATCGTGATCGTGATCGTGGTCGCGGTCATGGCCGTGATGCTCCCGATCCCCATGATCCTGGGCGAATGCGGATGACGCGAGGCCCGGCATCATGAAGACGGCGAGCGCAAGGACGGCGGCAAGTTTCTTCATTTGGAACACCCGTGGTTACGGTTGGTCGCGATCCTCGTTGCGCGGAAACATCGGATACGAAGCCTGATGCTTGGCGGCGACGGCGGCAAAAGAAAGGCCGAAAAATGGCCGCATTGGGATATTCGGTTAAATTACCCGTCAAAAGGCCGCGCTTGCCGCGCGCCCGCCGAAAAGATTTGGGGTCATAAACCCTATTTAGGCGGCCGCATATTTGCGGGCCGGGCCTGCATCGAGGCGTTCCGGCTCATCCGGCGCATCCTCGAAATACACATCGTCCGAAAACCGGGCATCGTCGAGGCCGGGCAACGGCCAGCCGGCCGGCGCCTGTTGCGGATCGTAAAGCGGAAAACTCCCGAACGGCGGAAATTCGACCATGCACAGATCGAGGTCCATTTTCTTGCTCATGATGCGCTCCTTTTCAAAATATCGAAAAAACAACCGGCAATGCGGAATAAAAATCAGTTCAAGGCAATCGACGGGTGGATCGTATCACAAAATGCGTGCGCCGAAATTTCGCAATTACTTTTAGTAAATTCGGATAAGGATTTACAAAATTTTGGTAGCGGGTTTGGTTAAGGGCGCAAGAAACGGTCGCGGCTTGGAATCGGTGCGCCATTACCCAAGTCGGGCGCTGGAAAATCGCCCTTTTGCAGCGGTTTGCAACTCCATCAAGCGCCGGCCTCACCCCTCTTATTTTTATGCTGGCATCTTTTCGGTGCATACGCTAAAAAGCGTTGTCCCCCACATGGTTAGTAAGCTCAACCCGGCGAGAAATCTCCGGGTGGGGGACTATGACCGGAATTCCGCAGTCGCGGTTGCGACCGCGAAGCGGGCGCAGAGCAGTCGCGGTGAAAGGGTTTAGGAGTGTAGCTCAATTGGTAGAGCACCGGTCTCCAAAAATGACTCGAATGAAATCCGATAGTCTCTCAAAGCCTCAAAAACCTAGGCTCTGAGCCAAATTTTGTCGTTACCCGCCCCTCATAGCCTCTCAGGAAATCGGACGGTTTCGATCCTCTCGGTAGCAAATCGGGTAGCAAATTTTGGATTGATTGTATGCCGAACTGCAATCTCGATACGTTCTGCATAAGTAACTGGAAGCCACAAAATTGGCGAGGCGTTATAGCCCAAACAACTTTAGGCCATTATGGTAGTTTGCGTCCATGACGAACGCACGAGAAATTTTGCCGCATGAAAATTTTCCGGCGCACAATCGGATTCTTTAGTGAAGCATTTGGGATGTGGTTAATGAAAATCCCGATCCCTAAAATTTTTGGATGAGACCACCGGAGGCCACCGGAGACGAACGAAAAAATTTCTATGGTTAATTTGCGGATTTTTCTAGGTCTCAACGGCGCATAATATTGGCCTAATAATCCCGGAAACGCGTGTCCCAAGAGGAAGCCGGGAAAAAGCAAACAATCCGCACGGAAATTTCCGGCGGCTTTTGTTTTTCCGGCAAGACGCAAGGTGACCGGAAAATTTATTTTGCGAATTGAATATTTTTCTTGAATTTGGTCGCATTTTGCCGTATGGTTTGCTTCATCATATCGGAAACGAGCGTCCCTGAAATTCCCGTCCCGCCAACCCATCGTGAGGCGGGCTTTTTTGTGCCCGGATCGTCACCCGGATAAGGCGATCCGCAGGTTCTTCTTCACCTACTGCTCCTCCTATATCTCTATATCTGCGTAACCGTAAAGCCCCGTTCGGATTCCCTGCGCTTATCCATGCGGCGTGGGACGGGCCCGGTTGCTGAAATTCCCACCCTTGCCCCGCGCCGCGAACATTCAAACGCTTTTTAATTTTCCATTAACGGAGGACGCCTCGGCGTCCTCTCCGTCTATTTCACGCCACGTCATTTTTAACGACATAAGGAGGAAGACCATGAAAACCCCCAACATCCATACGACCCGCGAAGGCTGGTTGCGCGCGGCGGCCAATGAATTGCGGCCCTATTTCGAGAAAATCGGCTATGCCCTGCCGGAAAATATCCGCTTCGCCATTGCTTTCACGTCCAGCGGCAAGCGCGGAAAGAAGGCGGCGGAATGCTGGCATCAATCCTCGTCCGCCGACCGGCATTATGAAATTATCATCCGCGCCGACATCGCTGATCCGGTCGAAGTTCTGGGCCGGCTTGTGCCGCAGCTTATTCATGTGCTTTTGCCCATCGAGGCCCGGCACGGCAAGTCGTACCGGGATATTGCCATGCGCGTCGGCTTGGAAGGCCCGATGCGCCAAGCCGTGCCCTCGGCGTTGCTGAAAGAGAGATTACAGGCGCTTGCCTTAACACTCGGCCCGTTGCCACACGGCAAGCTGGATTTTGCCGCGCGGGCGGGCAGCCGCAAGAAATCCGGCTCGCGCTTTCTCAAAGCCGAATGCGGGAAGTGCGGCTATGCCATCCGCATCATCCCGAAATGGGCCAAGATCGGCTTGCCGGCCTGTCCGGCTAATGCAAAACATGGCCTTCTTATTTGCGACATTCCGGAGGAAAGCGAGGACAAAGAACCCGATTCCGGCGACAAAGACGCCGGATGAAACAAACACGCCGGTTGTCCGGCGGTAAAATTATAATTTTGTTTTGGACGATCCCTACGGCCTTGATTATCGGAATTATGGTTTTCGGTTTCGTTCGCAGGCTCCGTGCAAGGTGTGGGTTGGCAGCCATTGGCAGCCAACCCGGAAATGGGTGCCATTTGCACCCATTGTTTCGCAGGGGCTGACGCCCCATGCACCCGTGTGCCAAGCATGTTTGATGATTGGGAGATGAAAGTCCTTTACCCAGCCTGATGATAGTGGCGAAGGGTTAGCGAAGCGCAAGGGCGATGCCGCGAGACATGGTCTGAAAGAAGCGTGGAGCAAAACGGTGACCTGATGAGCAAAAACACTCGATAAGAGGCCAAGCTGATCGGACGAGCGGGCAGGTAAAACAGCCGCCGCCGTGTGATATTGAGGCCGGCATTTGATCGAGGTCAATTGCATCTGCCCGAGGCCATGCTCCATTGGCCACTCATCGGGGAGAAGCAAATGCAGCCAGTAAAAATTCAAGTTGCCACGAGCCATGAAATCCGTGCGATTCTGGGCCCGGCCGATGACGAGACCATCAAGGCCATCTTTGATACCGGCGCGACGGCAAGCGAGGTCGCCGAGGCCTTCGAATGGCTCAATGACGACGATTACATGGGAGCGGCGCTGGAGAAGAAAATCGGCGACCGTGTGCGTCGCGTTTACGAAATCCTGCAAGGCGACCGCGACCGCATTGGCCGCGACGAGGAATGAGGAGAAAAACGATGGACAAGCCGCTCGAAATCACATTCCGCAATCTGGATCGCAGCGACGGCGTGGCCGCCGCGATCCGCGAGAGATACGCCGACCTTGAGCGATTTTATCATCATATCATCGGCATGAACGTGACGGTGGAAATGCCGCATAAGCATCACCGGCATGGCAATCATTACCAGATAACCGTCGAGGTTATCGTGCCGGGGCAACGCCTCGTCGCCAGCCATTCTTCGGACAGGCGCGCGCGCCACGAAACGCCGTTGCCAAGCATCAACGATGCTTTCAAGGCCATCACCCGCGAACTGGAAGATTACGCCCGCAAGCAGCGCGGCGATACGAAACATCACGATTTTCCGCCAATGGGCCGGGAAGCCGGTTGATGGAATCTGCCGGATGGCCGGCTTGCGGGAGGCCGGAGCGATGATGAAAGAACTGCCGCTATCGAAAGTCTATCAACTGATCGAGCCCGGCCCGGTCATGTTATTGACGACGGCGCAAAAGGGCCGCGCCAATGTCATGACGATGTCATGGCATATGATGGTGGATTTCGAGCCGCCATTGATCGCCTGTGTTGTCAGCAACGGCGATTACAGCTTTGCCGCGCTGCTGGCGACGAAAGAATGCGCGATCGCCATCCCGGCGGTGAAACTGGCGCAAAAGGTCGTCGATATCGGCAATTGTTCGGGCGCCAACATCGACAAATTCAAAAAATTCAAATTGACGCCCAAGCCGGCCAAGCGGGTGAAAACGCCGCTTATATCCGAATGTTTCGCCAATCTGGAATGCAAGGCGGTCGATACCAGCCTTGTCGATAAATACGGCATCTTCATGCTTGAGGTCGTCAAGGCGTGGATCGACCCGGCGCAGAAGAACCCCAAGACCATCCATCATCAAGGTTATGGTAAGTTCGCCGCCGCCGGCAGAACAATCAGGCTGAAGTCAAGGATGAGATAAAAAATCCCCGGTTATTCCCGTCTCAACTCAAGCTCACGCCGATCAGCCGACCGAGGCCGAAGGTGACGGCGCTGGCGGCGAGGCCCACCAGCAACTGGCGCATGCCCGAAAAGAAAATCCCACGACCGGTGAAAAGCGTGGTGCCGGCACCGATCAGGAACAACGCAAACCCGCTTGATGCAAGGCTGCCGATCACCGCCGGCAGGCCGGACAAAAAGAAAAGCGGGGCGACGGGAAACAACGCGCCCACCGCAAAAAGGATAAAAGAAGAAGACGACGCCGCCCATGCCGAGCCGCCGAGTTCTTCCGGATTGATGCCCAATTCCTCGCGCGCCAGCGTGTCGAGCGCCGTTTCCTTGTTGGAAATAAGGCGCTCGGCAAGAGCTTTTGCCTGCTCGGCGGGCAATCCCTTGGCCTGATAGATAAGCGCGAGTTCCTCTTTTTCCTCGTCCGGCACCTGTTCCAGTTCCTCGGCTTCGGTAGCGATCTGCCGCTGGTAGGATTCGCGCGAACTATTGACCGACAGCCATTCGCCGAGCGCCATTGAGCAAGCCCCCGCCAGAAGACCGGCGAGGCCGGTGACAAGGATCGCATGCGGATTAAGCGAAGCTCCGGCAACGCCCATGATGAGGCTT
>DATKSH010000151.1:0-3020 GCA_035531735.1 Alphaproteobacteria bacterium | reverse complement strand
AGCGCCTCGAAAAACACCAGCGTAAAAGCGCCGAGCGCCACAAGATGCGCCCACGGGTATAACACCCGGAAAAAACCGAGCCACGCCAGCGCCGCGAAAAAGCCGATCAGCATCAAGGGGCGTGCGTAAATATCGAGGATATTTTCGAGCCAGACGATGAAATAGGCGAAGATGAGCCGAAGGCCGCCGAAAAATTCGGGCCGGTGCGAAGCATGAAGGCGGCGCGACGACATTAACCGTTTCCCCAACTGGCTTTTAAACCCTTGATCCGATAGCCGCATTCAGCGGCAGGCAACACATTATTAAGTATGCCCGGGAAGCCTAAAGAAAGAATTAGCATCGGTGTCGCGGGCATGAATTGCATGGCATTTTAGCTACCTTCCGGCAATGCACGATCCTCGCGGGAATCCATGAAAACCGGCGCGCGCCAAGTCAAAACTCACTTTCCATGGCGCACTGCACAATGAAAAATTGTCAATTGTTTGTCGGATTCGGCACAAAGCGCCGCCGCTTGCCAGCTTGCAAGAGACAAGGGATAAGAACGCCATGATTCTCCCGCCCAACATCGTCGAAGCCGTCCGCGCCGAGGCCGGGCGCGGCCAAGGCCGCAGCTTTTATCTCTACGACACATCGCCGATGCGCGCGAAAATCCGCCATTTGCAGAAAATCATGCCGAAAGGCGTGGACATTTTCTACGCCATGAAAGCCAATCCCCACGCGGCCTTTCTCGCGGCGGCAAAGGAGGAAAACCTCACCGGCATCGAAATCGCCAGTTTGGGCGAGGCCGCAGCCGCCGTGGCGGCCGGCTTCTCACCGGCGCAGCTTATCTATACCGGCCCCGGCAAAACGCCGGAGGAATTGACCTGGAGCATCGAGAATGGCGTGCGCACGGTGCATGTCGAATCGCTGGCCGAGGCGCACCGGCTCGAAGCCCTATGCCGCGAACGCGGGCGCGCGCAGGACATCCTGCTCCGCGTCAATCCCAATTTCCATATCCACGGCGCGCAGGCCAACTTCTCCGGCGATTCCAGCAAGCTCGGCATCGACGAAAAGAAACTGCACGATTTCTTGCCGCAAATCGTGGCCCTTCCGCATCTGCGCTTTCGCGGCCTGCATGTCTATGCCGCCTCGGGCGTGCTGGACGTCGCCGACCTGCTCAAGAATTGCGAGTTGGTGTTCGCGATGGCGCGGGACATCGAAAGCCGCTTCGCCAAGGCGCATTGCGACATCATCGATTTCGGCGGCGGCTTCGGCATCGACTACCTCGAAACCGGCAACGACTTTTCGCCGGAGGATTACGCGCACGGCTTGCAAAAGCTGATCGATGAATATGGTTTTCACGACCGGCACTTCGTTTTGGAGCTGGGCCGTTACCTCGCCGCCGATTCGGGCTGGTATTGCACCGAGATTCTCGACATCAAGGACAGCCTCGGCAAGAAGCAGGTGATCTGCGCCGGCGGCGCCCATCACTTCCGCCGGCCGGTGGCGCTCAACATCAATCACCCGATGGCGGTGGTGGCGATGCAGCGGCCCAAAATCTTCGCCGGGCAGGATAGCGTCAATCGCGAAAACGTCTTCGTCGGCGGTCCGTTATGCAACAGCGCCGACAAACTCGCGCCCAAGGACGTCTATCTCGACCATGCCGAGATCGGCGACATGATCGTGATCGGCCTCGCCGGCGCTTATGGCCTGACGATGTCGCACATCGAATTTCTCGGCCATCCCCGCCCGCGCGAAGTCGTCGTTGGTTAGTTGCCTGAGCAAGTCCAATTCTAAGAAGTCGCGTCATGGCCGGGCTTGTCCCGGCCATCCACGTCTTGAAACAAGAAAAACGTGGATGCCCGCGCCAAGCACGGGCATGACGATTATCTTATGTGATCGACCTATCGGTTAAGGCTTCGGATCGGTCACCGGATCGGGATAGACGCGCGGATAGTCGTGCACCACCGCAGCGCCGCCGGGCGGTTCCAGCTCGTCGGCCTTTTTCCCGCACGCCGCCAGCATCGGCGCCAGCAATGTCGCAAGGCCGATCAACAACAGCACGCGCCGCGCGGTGGCGCGAAGCGCTTGTTTTTGTCGCCAACGATCTGGCATAAAGGACTCGCCGGTTCGAACAAGGAAGGCTCATTTAAGATGTTTTGCCCGCGTTGCGCAATCGCCCTCTTTGCCCTGCTCGTCATTTTCGCCGTCGCCATGCTTCCGGCGCAGGCGGCCGACCAGCCGCGTTTCGCCGCCACCGCACCGGCGCAAAGCCTGCCGCCACTCGCCATCGAGGATGCCGATGGCCGCCCGGTCAGCCTCGACCGTTTCCATGGGCGCTACGTGTTGCTTAATTTATGGGCGACCTGGTGCGTACCCTGCGCGGCCGAAATGCCGGACTTGGCCGCGCTGCACGGCAAGCTCGACAAGCATAAATTTGCGGTAGTGGCGCTTGATGAGGATCACGACGGCCGCGCCGCGGTGCCGATGTTCTTCAAGCAGCGCGGCATCCGCCTGCCGGTCTATGTCGATGCCAACGGCCACGCGCCGGTCGCGCTCGGCCTGCACGGCCTGCCGACCACCTTGCTGCTCGATCCGACGGGCCGCGAGATCGCGCGCCTGACCGGCGCGGCCGATTGGGATAGCCCGCGCATAATCGATTGGCTCAGGGCAGAGGCGCGGCGGCCAATTCAAGATACTGCAGATCGTAATTGACCGCGAAAGGACGCGGGGCGCGCATCAAAAGCCGGCGCAAGGCCGGCACAGGCGCGGGCCGGTGCTCCACGCGCGGCGTGGCGGCGCCGATGGCTTTGAGCCGGCGCAAGAAATCGTGCGCCGAGGGATATTCCACCTCGATAGATTGCCGCTCGCCGGAAACGGCAAGGCCATCGGCGAAATCCTCCGCCGGCAAGTTCCATAAACCGTCTTCGATGCCTTCCCTGGCGCATAGATCGCGCCATTGCCGGAAACTGCCCGCGACCGGCAACGCCACATGCAATTTGCCTTGCGGCGCGAGCCAGCCGCGTCCTTTCATCAGCATC
>DATKSH010000150.1:0-4285 GCA_035531735.1 Alphaproteobacteria bacterium | reverse complement strand
TGACGACCGAAACGTTGAGCCGTACCAGCGGGCGAATGTCGGACGCGCGCCAGCCATCGGCGCGGACGATCTGCACCGCCTGCCAGCCGCCGCCGAGCGATACGCTGACTTGATGAATACGTTTATCCTTGGCGCGGATATAGGCGTCGATTTCCTGCAACAACTTGACCTTGTCTTCGAAACTTTTGCCTTGCAGCGGATTGTCCTCGTCATAAAGATGGCGGTTGGTGCCTTGCGGCGGGATGGACATGCTGCCGCCATGGCCGCTTTTGACCGCGCGCACGGTTTCGGCCGCGCGCTGGATCGCCTTTTCGTCGAGATTGACCGAATGGGCATAGCCGGTCGTTTCGCCCGAAACCGCGCGCAGGCCGAAGCCTTGCGTCGTATCGAAGCTGGCGTTCTTCAGCTTGCCGTCGTCGAAAGTGAGATTTTCCGATTGATGATATTCGAGATAAAGTTCGCCGTCGTCGGCGCCTTTGAGGGCGTCATTCACCGTGCGCTCGACCGCGGCGCGATCCATGCCGGTCTGGGTGAAAAAGAGATCGTCGGTGCGGGTAAGGGAGGACATTTTAGGGCCTTTCGGGTTTAAACGGGCGCTTTGCGGTAGGGCTGCACCTCGACATGCTGCCAGACTTTCCCTTGCATATAGGGATCGTTGGCCAAAGTTTCATCCAGAGCGGCGCGGTCGGGGAATTCGAAAATTACGGCGGAGCCGATCATAGCTCCCTTATCGTCAAGTATCGCGCCGCCGATCAAATAATTCCCGGCTGCCTTCAGGCGCGTCATGTTGGCGAGATGCGCTTCGCGGTACTTTTGCCGCCGGGTCGATGCGTCCGGATCGGTTCCGTCGCGCGCCAGAACAAGGAATTGCATGCCTACTTCACGCTGCCGATGCCGCCCTTGCCCTTGTCGGCGGGCATCAGCTTGCCGCGCCGCGCGCGGACGGAAACGAGGATCGATTCAAGCCCTTCGAGCTCGACCAGCGTGGCGTTGGCCTGCTGCCAGTTCTCGCCGCGCAGCGCCTGCATCAGGCTCATGATACCGACTTCCAGCGCCTGCCCGGCCTTTTGCGCGACGCGGTCGCATTGCGAGGGCGCCGAGGCCATGTCCAGTTCCTGCCGCAGTTCGACCACGAAAGGATGCGCGGCGGCCGCCTCCTTGCTTTCCTTTTCGTGCAGCGAAATCCAGTAGCGCCCGCGCCGCAAGGGCTCGCGCAGCACTTCGTAAGCCCGATTAAGCGCTTCGAGCTGCTTGGCCGCATGGCCGCGTTCGCCGATGCCGCGGATCATGAAGCGCTGCGGATCGAGCGTGCGGCCGAGAGCGGCGTATTGATGCTCCAGTTGCTCCGGGTCGATGTCGATGCGGCGCTCGAGGCCGAGGCGGGCGAAATGGTCGATCGCGCGCACCGGCTGGATGGTGCCGCAATGGTGGCAGAACAAGGCGCGGGACGAGACCTGTTTCTGGCACAGCCAGCAATGCAAATCGCCATGCACCGTGCCGGCGTAGTCGCTAAAACCCACGATATTGCTCATTTAATCCTCATGCTGCTTTTTGCCGGCGGTTGGTGTGCGTGCGTTGGTAGAGTGTGCGCCACGCTTCGGCGCAGCGCGCGAGGTCGGTACTTTGCGTGTTCCAGCCCAGCGAAATGCGCAGGCCCGAACCGGCAATGTCGTTGGCGCAGCCCATCGCCTGCAGCACATGCGAGGCTTTGACCTTGCCGCTGGAGCAGGCCGAACCGGCGCTGACGGCGATGCCTTCGAGGTCCATGCCCATCACTTGCGTTTCGGACGGCACCCCGCGCATGGCGATACAAAGGGTATTCGCGACGCGCGGCGCGCGGGCGCCGGGGATGACGGCGTCATCGCCGCCGATGTCCACAAGGCGGCTTTGCAATTCGTCACGTCCTTTCGTAAGGCGCGGAACGGCCAGAAGATCGTCGGCGGCCAGTTGCGCGGCGACGCCGAAACCTTCGATGCCGGCCACGTTCTCGGTGCCGGCGCGGCGGTTCATTTCCTGCCCGCCGCCTTTCAGGAGCGATTGCAGGGTAACTTTGGGGCCGGCGATCAACGCGCCTATGCCCTGCGGGCCGCCGATCTTGTGGGCCGACAACGTCAGGAAATCGACGCCGAGCGCGGTGAAATCGATGGCGATGCGCCCGGCCGCCTGCACCGCGTCGGTGTGGACCAGATGGCCGTGAGCCTTGGCGACACGCGCCAACTCGGCCACCGGCTGGATCACGCCGGTTTCGTTATTGACCAGCATGACGGAAACCAGCGATGGCGGTGCCCCGGCGAGAATTGCTTGCACTGCCGCGAGATCGATGACGCCGTCGGCATCGACCGGGATGCGCGCGGCGTCAGGCGCACAGGCCAGGACGGAATCATGCTCGATGGACGATGTGATGATGGGAGCCGCGCCGGTACGGCGTAGGACCATATTGTTGGCCTCGGTGCCGCCGGATGTGAAGATCACCTGCGCCGGTTTGACGCCGATGAAGGCCGCCACCGAGGCGCGCGCGGCTTCGATATGCTTCTTCGCCACCCGGCCATAACGATGGACGGAGGACGGATTGCCGTGGCGTTCCATCGCCTCCATCACGGCGGCGCGGACGGCGGGCTTGGTCGGCGCGGTGGCGTTGTAATCGAGATAGATCATGGGGATCGCGACTCGGCCTGATTTATGGGTTAACGATCGGAGCGGATGCTTGTTATCACTTCAAAAACACCATCTATTGCCTTGTTTTGTTGTGGTTTGACGGTCGAATCGGACCCGAAGTTTGCAATGCAACACACTGAATTTGTTGCTTGAACATTGCCTCGCTCGTTGTGCTAGAGTGCGTTTTCCCGCTGGAAACGCGGAATATAGCAGATTTTTCGCGAAAATGCAGCTAAAAGGTTGAAAATCATGCCTGAAGTGCTTTTTCCCGGCCCCGCCGGACGTCTTGAAGGCCGCTACAGCCCCGGAAAATCGCCGACCGCCCCCCTCGCCCTGATCCTGCATCCGCACCCGCAGCATGGCGGCACCATGAACAACAAGATCGTTTACGCCGCCTATAACGCTTTCGCCGAGCGGGACTTCTCGACCTTGCGCTTTAACTTCCGTGGCGTCGGCCGTAGTCAGGGCAGTTATGACCGCGGCGAGGGCGAATTGAGCGACGCGGCTTCGGCGCTCGACTGGCTGCAAAGCGTCAATCCCAACGCGCGCGGCGCATGGGTGACCGGCTTTTCATTCGGTGCGTGGATCGGCATGCAGCTTTTGATGCGGCGGCCGGAGATCGAATCCTTCATCTCGATCGCGCCGCCGGCCAACATGCTGGATTTCAATTTCCTCGCCCCCTGCCCGGCCTCGGGCCAAGTGATCCATGGAGAGGCCGACGAGATCGTGCCGGAACCGTTCGTCGCCAAACTGGTCAACAAGCTGTCGCACCAGCGCGGCGTCGTCATCGATTACCGCGTGATCCCCGGCGCCAGCCATTTCTTCACCGATCACCTCGGCCAGGTGATCGGCCACATCGAGGATTACCTCGATTTCGCCCTGCATCAGCGCCCGCCGGCCTTGGCGATGGCGGGGTAAGCGATCAATCGGCCAGCAGCGCGTCGATGCCGGTGCCGAGCGCCTTCGCAAGCTTTTTAAGGACGGCCATGCTGGCGGCGCGCTTGCCGAGTTCGATCTGGCTGATATAGGACGCGGTCAGGCGGGTTTTTTTAGCTAGGTCGGCCAGCGTCATATCGCGGTAAAGACGCCACGCACGAACACGGCTATGACCGCCGTCAAGCACCAGATCGACGACTTCCGCCGGTATCATCGACAGGCTGCCGTTGCGAACGGATTCCAGCATGTCATTGACAAGATCGGCGTCGTGCCGATCTTGTTCGGCTTCGGTCAAAGGATGACGGCGCGCCTGTTCGAGCAATTGATCGTAGCGTATGCGCGGCAATAGAACGTAATCGCCGCTGATGATCTGAACGTCACGATCCATAAAATCCTCCCTAGTCGTAAACATCGCGGCGATGGCCGACTTTCATGATGAACAGAACTTTGGCGTCCGCCGTAAAAACCACGCGGTAATCTCCCACGCGCAAACGTAGCCCCTTGCTTCCCTTGAGCGTCTTAACCTGCGGTGCGAGGCTGGCCGGATCGGCGGCGTATTGTTCGATTTTTGCCCTGATCCGGCGCGACCAGGCCGAATCGATTTTCTCCAATTGACGCAACGCCAACGGGCTGTAGACCACCTGCCGCATACGATTATTTATAAGCTATTAGCTTATATTTGTCAATATAAATA
>DATKSH010000149.1:0-6371 GCA_035531735.1 Alphaproteobacteria bacterium | reverse complement strand
TGGAAACGATATGCATGACGTGCCGGTAATATTCGATGCTGTTACGGGCGGTGACCGTGACGGTGCCGGTTTTGGCGACGCGGCCCACATCGTTGCGCCCGAGATCGAGCAGCATCAAATGCTCGGCCAGTTCCTTGGGGTCGGCCAGCAATTCTTGCGCTAGCTCGGCGTCGCTGCGATTGCCGATGCCGCGCGGCCGCGTACCGGCGATCGGGCGGATCGTCACCTTGCTGTCCCTCACGCGCACGAGAATCTCGGGGCTCGATCCCACCACCGCAAAATCCCCGAAATCGAAATGAAACAGGAACGGCGAGGGATCGAGCCGCCGCACCGCGCGGTAAAGGTCGAACGATGATTGCGCGAACGGTACGGAAAAGCGTTGCGACAGCACCACCTGGAAAATATCGCCGGCGCGGATATAGTCCTTGGCCCGCGCGACCATTCGGCAGAAATCCGCTTCGCTCATATTGGTGGAGGGTTCCGCCGGCGGTGCGGCCTTCCTGGGCGCCGGCATCGGTGGCGCCGGCTTTGCCAGATCTTCCAACGCGCGTTCGAGCCGTTTCGTCGCCGCCTCATAAGCCGCCTCGGCGGCTTGCGTCTTGTCGAACCATGCCGGCGTCACGAGCGTGAATTTATTTTCGATCTGGTCGAAAATGGCGAGCAGGGTGGGGCGGATCAGAAGCGCATCCGGTACTGCGACTCCCGCCGGCTTGTGTGTCGGCAAGCGTTCCATTTGCCGCGCCATGTCGTAGCCGAGATAGCCAAAGAGGCCTGCCGCCATTGGCTGCGGCTGGTGGGGATCGTCGATGCGGATTTCGCCGAGCAACGCGCGCAAATCCCCAAGCGGCGCTTTGGCCGAAGGAACGAAAGTTCCGCCGCCAGTCACGGCCTCGCGATTAATCTCCGCCTTGCCGCCCGCGCAGCGCCAGATCAAATCGGGTTCCCGGCCGATGATCGAATAGCGTCCGCGCACCGCGCCGCCTTCCATCGATTCAAGAAGGAAACTGTAAGGCCGCCCGCCGCCGAGCTTAAGCATCGCCGACACCGGCGTTTCGGTATCGCTGACGCGGGTGACCGAAACGGTCTGGTTCCTGCCGTTGCGATACGCGCGGGC
Organism: Alphaproteobacteria bacterium; assembly: GCA_035531735.1. GTDB lineage: Bacteria > Pseudomonadota > Alphaproteobacteria > UBA9219 > UBA9219 > DATKSH01. Next base: position 5,257 of record DATKSH010000149.1, on the reverse strand, counting down.
GAATGTGGCAAAATCGGGGACGAAATCCATGCCCGTCTAGCCGCCCTGCTGGCGCAGGTTGGCGAGTCGGCTGCGGTCGATGGACACCGGGAACAATATGCGCAGATATTCGAGATATTCGGCGATCCGGTCGTTGGGGATTTTGTTTGCCAAATCCTCGCTGATCTTGCTTTTGCCGGCGGCGTCCGTGGCCGGATCGACATCGACCAGCTTGGCGAGATGCAAAATCATCTGGCGTCCGTCCATCGGCACCACCACCGCGGCGCCTTTTTTCATTTTCAGGAGTTGTGGCGCCAGCACCTGCGGAATGCCGGGATCGTCGTCCCCCAGCATCGAAATCGGCTGCGAAAGCCGTATCGCGATGCCGCTTTGCCCGGCGAAGGCCAGCACAGGCTTGCCGGCCTGCAAGGCGTCGGCGATCTTGCCGGCCTCCGCCTTGGCGCGCGTGGTTTGCTGGGCCGCCTGCCAATCCGTCGCCACGCGGGCCTTGATTTGATCGAACGGAATCGGTGCGCTCGGTATCACCTTGTCGGTCTGCACCACCGTGTAGTTGCCATTATGATCGTCGAGGATCGGGCTGGTCTGGCCGGCATCCTGCCCGAACGCGGCCTTCAGCACCTGCGCGGCATCGGGCAATTCGGGCGGCGCGCCGCCGCCCGGCACCTTGCCCTTGGCGTCCACGGCCGGAATCTTGATCAGGCGCAAGCCCATGCCCTCGGCGATGTCGTCGAGATCGTGGCCGGCCGCCAATTGATCGTCCAACTTGTTGACGATGGTGGTCGCTTGATCGATCGCCTTGTCGCGTTTTAATTCCTCGCGCAGCCGTTCCTTCATGCTGTCGAAATCGAGCGCGCGCGCCTGCGCGACGTGCCAGCCGAAATTGCTGTGCAGGGGGGCCGACACCTCGTTCTCCTTGAGCGCGGCGACCGCCTTGGCGACCCCGGGAATCGCGGCCTTGGCGCCCGCCATGTCGAACGGCACGGCGGTCAGGCCCATCTTCCTGGCGGCTTCCGGCAGGTTGCCGCTCTTGCGCGCGGCGGTGGCCAGCGCTTTCGCCTTGGCCTCGTCCGGCACCACCACCTGCACGATGCTGCGCTGACCGGTTTCCTCCTGCACGGCTTGGCGCTTGGCGAATGCCCGTTTCACATCCGCGTCGGTGACCGTGATGCTTTTGGCGAGATCGGCGGTCGCGAGCCGCACCATCGTTATGGCGCGGTATTCGGGCGCCGTGTATGTGCCGATATTCTGCTGATAGAAGGTTTGCAAATCCTTGTCGCTTGGCGGCGCGACCGCGCCGACGCTGGCGTTTTTCAGCGTCACCACGTCGAAGATGCGTTGTTGCCCGCGCGCGCGGTCGAGCCAATCGACCATCGTTTGCGGGACCTGCGCGTTGCCGGTGAGGGCGCCGACCAGTTGCTGGCGCGCGAGGCGTTGGCGCTCGGTGGCGAAGAATTCCTTTTCGCTCAAACCGGATTTGTAGAGCATCGCGCGGAACAAATCCTTGTTGAAACCGCCGTCCTTGTCGCGCAATTGCGGCAAGGCGGCCATTTCATCCAGTACCGTGCGATCGCCGACCGTGACGCCGAGCCGAGTCAAATCCTGGTCGATCAAGGCGCGCTCGACCATCGCGTTGAGGGCCTTGTCCATCAGGCCAAGCTGCCGCGCCTGTTGATCGGTCAGATCGGGCAGGGATTGCCGCGCCTCGGCCAGCGATTGCTCGAACTCGTGGTCGAGGGCTTGCACATCGATGTCGATGGAGCCGACGCTGGCGACCGTGCGCTCGAGCGGGTTGCCGCGGAACATGTCGCCGATGCCCCAAATGCCGAAGCTGAGGACCAGGAACATCATCAGTCCCTTGACCACCCAAGTCTGGGCCAACTGGCGCATGGATTGCAGCATACGAGAACCTTTCGAGCAGGCCTTTTGCGAAAGCCGGGAATCGCCCGCCTTTTTACCTGTTCCGCGGCGGGGATACGCATGATAAAAGGCGGATCGCTCCTCGTCCACTGTTCAGGATGATTCCATGCCCAAGCGTCGGCGATTGATCGTTGGAAACTGGAAGATGTATGGGCGGCTGACCTCGGGCCTGCAATTGGCCCGCGAGCTGGCCGATAAGGCCGTGGCCGCGAGGCCGCTCGATTTCGACATGGTCCTGTGCCCGCCGGCGACCCTCGTTTGGCCTATCGCCGAGGTGCTGATGGGCACGCCCGTCATGCTGGGGGCGCAGGATTGCCATACGGCCACCCACGGCCCCTATACCGGCGACCTCAGCGCCGCGATGTTCGCCGATCTCGAATGCCGCTATGTGATCGTCGGCCACTCCGAACGCCGCATCGGCCACGGCGAAACCGACGAGCTGGTAGCAAAAAAAGCGGCTGCGGTGCAGGCCGCCGGCCTGACCGCGATCCTTTGCGTCGGTGAAACGGCCGAGCAGGCGGCCGAGGGTGGCGCCTCGGTGGCGGTCGAGCGGCAATTGCGCGCCTCCTTGCCGGACAAATGCACGATGGCGCATCTGGTGGTCGCTTACGAGCCCGTTTGGGCCATAGGCAGCGGCCAGCAACCGGCGGTCGAGGACATCGCATCCGCCCATCAGGCAATCCGCCGCGCTCTTGGCAATGCAGGCGAGGCGGTGCGGGTGATTTATGGCGGCTCGGTCACGCCGCACAACGCCGGGCCGATCTTGGCCGAGGAACAGGTGGACGGCGTTCTGGTCGGCTCCGCCAGCATCAATGCCGACGGTTTCTGGGCGATTGCCGAGAAGGCGCGGTAGGCTTGGGTACTGCTCGGAATAGCTTTGGCTTAAAGACCAAACGGTTATAGAGGTCGTTAAGCTTTGCGCCAAAGCGCAGGATGACGTGCGATAAGACTGGCTTTTGCTGGCCCTATGCTCTATAAAATCATTCCAGCCCAAAACCAAAGTTATGCAGCGGCTTTCAACAGGAAGGCCGCGCGCTTTTTTGTTTTTCGAGGATGGCCATGATCGACCCGGCGCCGCTTTTAAAAATCATCCCTATTTTCGCCGCCGCCCTTATCGTCCCCGGGCCGGATTTCATGATGATCAGTTCGATGGCGCTGTCGCGCGGGCGGTTTGCCGGCGTACTGGCTGCCGTTGGCATCGCCGCCGGCGTTCTGGTCTATGTGAGCCTATGCATGTTCGGGTTCACCCTGATTTTCGCGCGAATGCATTGGCTGTTGGCCGCGATTCGTATCGGCGGCGGCCTTTATCTTATTTATCTCGGCACCCAGTTGTGGCGCGCCAGCATGCGGCCGGCGGCCATAAACGAGGAAATCCCGGCGCGTTTCGGCAAGAAGCGCAATCCTTTCGTGGCCGGTTTTCTCACCAATATGACCAATCCCAAGGCCTTGGCGTTTTTTTCCAGTATTTTCGCCTTGATCCTGCCGCCGGCGGCCAACATCGCGACCCGTGCGACAATCCTCGCGGTGATGGCGATCATGCCGGTGATCTGGTTCGGCATTGTCAGTTTTGGCCTGTCGACCCCGGCCATGCAAAAGCTTTACCTGCGCGCCAGCCGCTGGATCGACCGCGTGGTGGGAACGTTTCTGGCGCTGTTCGGCTTACGTCTTTTGCTATCGGGAAAGAATTAGGAGAAAAACATGCAAACCGTTCTGCTCGTCGTTCAATTGCTGCTGGCGATCACCCTGATCGCCGTCATCATGATCCAGCGCACCGCGGCCGACGGCGGCGGGTTGATGAGCGGCGGGGGCGGCGGCACCATGGGCGGCCTTTTCACCGCCAAGGGCTCGGCCAACATGCTGACCCGTACTACGGCGGTGCTGGCGACGCTTTTTATCCTGAATAGCCTTGCGCTCGGCTATATCGCCAGCTCCCGGCACACCAGCCATGACATACTCGACCAGATCAAGCCGGTTTCTTCGGCCCCGGCAGCGCCGGCCAAGGCTGCGCCGCCGGCCGAACCGGCAAAGCCGGCCGCGCCGCAAGTGCCGTTAGCGAAATAAAGTAGAAGGCAGAAAACAGGCATCAGGGATCGGACTCAGATGACAGGTATCAGGGATCGGAAGGTCAAGGAAAAATGGGTATTTCTGATACCTGATACCTGCCTTCTGTCCTCTGCATGACCCGCTTCATCTTCATAACCGGCGGCGTGGTGTCGTCGCTCGGCAAGGGCATCGCTGCCGCCGCGCTCGGCGCTTTGCTTCAGGCGCGCGGCTATAAGGTGCGTCTCAGGAAGCTCGATCCCTATCTCAACGTCGATCCGGGCACCATGAGCCCGACCCAGCACGGCGAGGTTTATGTCACCGACGACGGGGCTGAAACCGACCTTGATCTCGGCCATTACGAGCGCTTTACCGGCGTGCCGACGCGCCAGAGCGACAATGTGACGACGGGTAAGATTTATTCGACCGTGATCGCCAGGGAGCGGCGCGGCGATTATCTCGGTGCGACGGTGCAGGTGATCCCGCACGTTACCGATGCGATCAAGGAGTTTATCCGCGCCGATTTGACCGACGAGGATTTTTGCTTGTGCGAAATCGGCGGCACCGTCGGCGACATCGAAAGCCTGCCGTTCCTCGAAGCGATCCGCCAGTTGGGCAACGAATTGGGGCAGGAGCGCAGCCTTTTCATCCATGTCACTTTGTTACCCTTCATCAAGACGGCCGGCGAATTGAAAACCAAGCCGACCCAGCATTCGGTCAAGGAATTGCTCAGCGTTGGCATCCAGCCGGAAATTTTGCTGTGCCGCGCGGAGCGCGCCTTGCCGGAAGGCGAGCGCAAGAAAATCGCGCTTTTCTGTAACATTAAGCCCGAACGCGTCATTCAGGCGCTCGATGTCGATACGATCTATGACGTGCCGGTCAGTTATCATGAGCAAGGCTTCGACGAGCAGGTAATAAGCTATTTCAACCTACCCGTCGGCAAGAAACCGGATTTGAAACGCTGGCGCGACATCGTCGCCCGCGTGCGGGAGCCGGAAGGCGAAGTGACCATCGCCGTGGTCGGCAAATATACCAGTTTGCTCGACAGCTATAAGTCGCTTGCCGAGGCCTTGGCGCATGGCGGCATCGCCAACAATGTGCGGGTCAATTTGCAATGGATCGACGCGCAGGAATTCGAGGGCAAGGATGCAGGAGATCGCCTCGAAGGAGTCAACGGCATCCTTGTGCCGGGGGGATTCGGCGAGCGCGGCACCGGCGGCAAGATCAAGGCCGCGCAATTCGCGCGCGAAAAGAAAATCCCCTATTTCGGCATTTGCTTCGGCATGCAAATGGCGGTGAT
>DATKSH010000148.1:0-2666 GCA_035531735.1 Alphaproteobacteria bacterium | reverse complement strand
CGCGTCGCCGGCGATATTCTTTACGGCGGCGCGTTCGGCGTCGCCTCGGCGGTGACCGGCGCCATGACCGGCGTCGCCAACGCCACGCTCGAATCCGAAACCGGCAAGGACGCCGGCGGCCTCGCGATGGCCTCGCTGTTCGGCCCCGATAAATCGCAAAGCAACAACGCCGTGCAATTTGCCAAGGCCGGCACATCCGGCGCGAACCAAAAACCGGCAACGCAAATCGCCAGCGCCGCGCCGCTGCCCGCCGCTCCGGGTTCGATCGATCCGGGCCCGGTTACCGTACCGCCGCCGGTGGTGCCGCCCTTGCAAAACGCGACGCCGCCCGGCCAAGTTCCCTTGCTGGCCAAGGCAGCGATCCCGGCTTCGCCGCCGGTTCCGTCGGCTCCATCAACCCCATCTTCTCCATCGACGCCGACGCCGGTCGCGGCCACTATTCCGGCGCCAACGCCGGCGGCCTCCCTGCCCGCCGCGCCGCCGGCCGCGACCGCCACAATCGCCAGCGCGGCGCAGGCCGGCGCGGCGCAGGCCGGCATTCCCGGCGTGATTCCCTTGGCGCCAAGCGGCGGCAAATTCTTTCCCCTGCGCCGCAGCGACTGGCACACGCAGCCGTTCGGCGGCGTGATGCCGCCGCCGAGCAAGGAGGCGCAGGCGATGGCGCTGATGGTCGCGCGCACGGCGCCCGGCACCCGCATCGGCCGCACGATCTACACCAATCCCCTGATGAAAGGGCCGAGCCCGCTCGCCACTTTGCCGGCGCACACGGCGGCGTTGCCGACCGCCAACGCAATGGCGGCAACACCGGCGGCGTCAGCGGCGGCCGAGACGGCGGCAAACCGGGCGGCGGATTCCGGCCTGCCGCCCGCGCTGCTCGACGACATCGCCGCGCTCAAGGCGCTCAAGCAATACAACAACGTCGCCGGCGGCGCGGCGGCGACGGGGGCCAATCTCAACGTGGCGAATTAGGTGCTAGGTGCTAGTGGCTAGGTGCTAGCGGGACGACACAAGCGGCGGCCGACAGGCATGAGTGGTTATGGAACCGTTCTACCGGCATGGTTCCCTAGCACCTAGCCACTACCTTCCCCCAAAAATCGCCGTCCCGACCCGCACCGAGGTCGCGCCGCAAGCAATCGCGCTCTCGAAATCCCCGCTCATGCCCATGCTGAGCTTGGCCAAGCCATGCGCGCGCGCCAAATCGGCCAAACGCCGGAAATGCGGCGCAGGATCCTCGCCCTGCGGCGGGATGCACATCAAGCCCTCGACCGCGAGCCCACACTCCTCGCGGCACAATTTTAAAAAAGCGCCAAGCTCCCCCGGCGCGACGCCGGATTTTTGCGGCTCGTTTCCGCTATTGACTTCGATATAAAAACGCGGCGCGCGCGGTACAGGATCTTCCGCACCCTTCTGCCCTCCGCTCGCTCGCTCATTATCCATTTTAACGACATCGTCATGGCCGGGCTTGTCCCGGCCATCCACGTCTTGGGACAAGAAAAGACGTGGATGCCCGTCTTGCCTGATCAGGCGGTGATCTAGCCTGCGCATCTCGCTGGCCAGCGCCCGCGCCAATTTGGCCCGGTCCAAACTCTCGATCACGTCGAACAAACGCAAAGCCTCGCCAATTTTGTTGGTCTGCAAAGGGCCGATCAGATGCAACTCAAGACCGGGATGCGCCGCGCGCAAGCCCCCTGCTCCCGCGAACTTGGCTTTCGCCTCCTGCACCCGGTTCTCGCCGAAAACCCGTTGCCCCGCCGCGATGGCCTCGGCAACCGCCTCCGCCGGATGCCCCTTCGACACGGCGACCAGCGTAACGGAATCGGCTTCGCACCCCGCCGCACAAGCGGCGGCGGCGATCCTCTTCTTTACGGATTCGAGATTGCGGGCGACGTCCTGCATGACCCTGCCGTCAGACGAGGCGCGCGCGCAGCCACTGGGCGAAATCGCTTTCCGCCATGGCGCCGGTCGCGACCTCCAGCATGGCGGCGACGGTTTCTTCCGTCTTAAGCCGCACGTCGCAACCGTTATCGATCAGGAACGTATGCGCGGCCGCCCACGCCGTGCGCTTGTTGGCATCGGCAAACGCATGATTGCGCGCGAGGCCGCACGCGTAAGCGGCGGCCAGATCGGCGGCGTCCGGCGTTCCGTAAACGGCGAGGTTTTGCGGCCGCGCCAGCGCCGATTCGAAAGCGCCGACGTCGCGCAAGCCTTCAAGCCCGCCATAGCGGGAGATTTGCCGGTCGTGAATGGCCAAAACCACATCCGTAGCCAGCCAACGCCATTCTTTTTCGGGCATGATTATTTACTGGCGAGGGCCTTGAGGATTTCACGGTCGTCATGCATGACGCGCTCGGCAATTTCCATCTGCCGGGCGAATTCCGGATTGTAGGGCGTCAGGCGATAGCTGCCGTCGGGCGCTTCGGTCAGATAGACGGCGTCGCCCTTCTGCAAATTCATGCGCGCCAAAGCCTCCTTGGGCAAAATGAAGCCGGCCGAGGAACCTACGGTCGTGACCTTGCACATAAGCATGGATTTCCCCCTTCAATAATCGCTCATTATAACATTTATTATATAGAAAACGGATGAAAAAATATCATTATTTTCCAATGCATTATAGTCGTTCCAAATAATTCCCATAACGGCGTCATCGCCGCGAAGGCGGCGATCCA
>DATKSH010000147.1:0-4764 GCA_035531735.1 Alphaproteobacteria bacterium | reverse complement strand
TGCCCGGCTACTCGGTAATAGCGAAATGATGGTTGAGCAGGTTTATGGGAAGCATTCACCGGATTATTTGCGTCGAGCAGTGAATGCGTTGCGTGTAAAGAAGCCCGATATCCTACAGCTGTAGGATAATTTCAAAACGAGCAAATTTCTAACCCCTTGAAAAAACTGGTCGGAGAGAGAGGATTCGAACCTCCGGCCCCTGCCTCCCGAAGGCAGTGCTCTACCAGGCTGAGCTACTCTCCGAATGCCTGTGTGGACGGGCTTTATAGCGGGCGGATGGCGGCAGCGCAACGCCTCCAGAAGCCAAAATAAAACCCCTCACCTGCGAAAACTAAGGACTTACTTCGTAAGTCCAAGTTTTCGCTTCCTCTCCCGCAAGGGGAGAGGGGCTCTTCTTCTAAAACTCCCGCTCCACCGTGAAATCGACGATGTCGAGCAGCGCGCGCTTGACCGGGTGGTCGGCGAACAGGCCGAGGGCGTCGCGGGCGATGGCGCCGTAATGGCGCGCACGATCGACGGCGTCGTGCAAGGCGTGCGTCCGGCGCAATAAATCCTGCGCGTGGGCGAGATCGCCCTCACGCTGCGCGCGCTCGTCCAGCGTGCGATGCCAAAAGCTGCGCTCCGCCTCGTTGCCGCGATGGATGGCGAGGATCACCGGCAGCGTGATCTTGCCCTCGCGGAAATCGTCGCCCACCGTCTTGCCGAGCCGCGCGCTGAGGGCGGCATAATCCAGCACATCGTCGGCGATCTGGAACGCGATGCCGAGATTGAGGCCGAAGGTGCGCAACGCCTCCTCTTCCGACGCCGGCCGCGCGCCGACCACGGCGCCAAGGCGGCAAGCGGCCGCAAACAATTCGGCGGTCTTGGCGCGCACCACTTCGAGATAAGCCTGCTCGCTGGTCGCGGTGTCGTTGGTGGTGGTGAGCTGCAAAACCTCGCCCTCGGCGATCACCGCCGAGGCGTTTGAGAGAATCCGCAGCACGTCGATCGAGCCGTCCTCGACCATCAACTGGAACGCGCGGCTGAACAGGAAATCGCCGACCAAGACGCTGGGCTCGTTGCCGAACAAGGCGTTGGCCGAAGGGCCGCCGCGCCGGCGCTCGCTGGCGTCCACCACGTCGTCATGCAACAGCGTCGCCGTGTGGATGAATTCGACGCAGGTCGCCAGTTTCCGGTGCCGCTCGCCCTCATAACCGCACAGCTTGGCGGTCGCCAGCGTCAAGAGCGGGCGCAGCCGCTTGCCGCCGGCGGCGACGATATGCCCCGCCAGTTGCGGGATCAGCGCGACATGGCTTGCCATGCGCTGGACGATCAATTGATTGACCGCCTGCATGTCGGCGGCGACCAAATCGTGCAGAGCGTCGAGCGCCGCTTCGGTCGGTGGGCGGCGCGGTGTTTCGAGTGGAATGACGGTGGCCATGTGGTGGTTCCGGCTGTTTGCGCGACTATAACCGTCATGGCGCAGAACGCCTAGAGCGGATAGGATCGCCGCATGCACACCACCTTAAACGGCCTCTTGAACAAGCGCATAACGATCGAGCAGCCCGAGGACGGCTATCGCGTGGCGATCGACACGGTGCTTTTGGCCGCGGCCGTGCCGGCCGAGGGTGGGCAAAAAGTCTGCGATCTCGGCTGCGGCGCCGGCGGCGCGATGCTGTGCCTCGCCGCGCGGGTGCCGGGCGTCACCATCACCGGCATCGAAATCGACGCGGCGCTTGCCCGCCTTGCCGTCGCCAACAGCGTGCGCAACGGCTTTCAGGAACGATGCGATGTCCGTGGCGCCGACGCGACGCGCCTGCCGGCCGATTTTGCCGGCCGCTACAATCACGTCTTGATGAACCCGCCTTATCACGACGAAGCGCGGCACGATGTTTCCGAACATGCGCAGAAACGACTGGCCAACAGCGAGAAGCCGGGCGATCTCGGACGCTGGATCGCCAGCGCCGCCATGGCGCTGACGCCGGACGGGCTTCTGACCATGATCCAGCGCGCCGACCGCGAAGGGGAAATCATCGGCTTCCTGCACACGGCCTTCGGCGGCGCGGAGATTGTGCCGATCCTGCCGAAAGAGGGCGAAGCGCCGAAACGCATCGTCCTGCGGGCGCGCAAAAGGCCGGCGCAAAGCCGGTTGCATTTCGGCGAAAAATTTTGCCGTCCTTTGGTTTTGCACAAACCCGACGGCGCCTATACCGACGAGGCCGAAGGCATATTAAGGCATATGCAGGCCGTGATTTTTGCCGCGGCGTGACGAAAGCCGTTTCTGTTATAATCATCCCAACCAATTTCCGTGACGTCATTCCGCAAAATTTGCTTTCGCCTTTTGGCGAAAGCAAATTTATGCGGAATCCGATTTGGTTTTTATCTTCTTGAAAAACAAATCGGATTCCGCATCTCGGCCTCGGCCCCAAAGGGGCCTCGGCCTCGTGCGGAATGACGGCCCTCATTATGAAAATTATCGAAAATGGCCGTAGATTTCAAAACCCAATTCGCTTAATGCCGATTCCAATTCGCCGAAACCGTCGATCAGCCGGTCGGCGCCGATTTTCTCCATCTCCATGCCATAACCATGCGTCACGGCGATACAGGGTATGCCGGCGCCGTGCGCGGCAAGAACATCGTTGGGACTGTCGCCGATCATCACGCAACCTTCCGCCGATGCCGGCAATTTTTCCATCACGCCCGTGACATGGCCGGGATTGGGTTTATGCACCGGGAACGTATCGCCGCCGGCGACGAAGACGAAACAGCGCACAAGATCGAGTTCCTGCAACAGCCGCAAGGTCGCGGATTCCTGCTTGTTGGTGCAAATGCCGAGTGGAATGCCGCTTCGGCAAAAACCCTCCAAAGCCTCCCGCGCGCCGGGATAAATCTGCACCGGGTCGGCTGGCAGGCCACGGTAATGGTCGATAAAGATTTTGGCGGCGGTATAGGAATCGAAATTCTCGGGCACGCCGCCGGTCGCCTCGAAGGCCCGGGTGACAAGGGGAATCATCCCGTCGCCGACCATGCGCTTGGTCTCGTCAAGCCCCACCGTCCGCCTTCCGTGGCCTTCCAGCATGGCGTTAAGCGCCTGCCGCAAATCCGGCGCGCTATCGACGAGGGTGCCGTCGAGATCGAAGATCAGGCCTTGCAAACGCGGCATGTCAACTTCCCTGTTGGCGTTATCCTAATGTCTATGGCAGAAAAGCGCCATGGCCGATAAGCGTTCCCCCGACCGCACTCCCCTCGCCTGCGTGATCCTCGCCGCCGGGCTCGGTACGCGCATGAAATCCGATTTGCCGAAAGTCCTGCATCCGGTCGCCAACGTGCCGATGATCCGGCATGTCCTGTTGGCTTGCGCCGAATTATTGCCGGAGCGGCTCGCTATCGTCATCGGCCCCAAGACCGAAGCCGTCGCGCAAGCCGTCGCGCCGCATAAATGCGTGGTGCAGGCCGAACCGCGCGGCACCGGCGATGCCGCCAAGGCCGCGCGCGAGGAATTGAAAGGTTTCGCTGGCGACATGATCGTGCTGTTCGGCGATACGCCACTAGTCACCGCCGATAGCCTGCGTGCATTGCAAGCCAAGCGCAAGGAAACCAAAGCCGCCATCGTGGTCGCCGGTTTCCACGCGCAAGACCCAGCGGCCTATGGCCGCCTGATCCTCGACGGCGACAAACTGACCGCCATCGTCGAAGCGGCCGACGCCACACCGGCGCAACGCAAAATCGATCTTTGCAACGGCGGCATCATGCTGTTCGACGGCGGCAAGATGTGGCAATTTCTCGACGCGCTGAAACCCGACAATGCCAAGAAAGAATTCTATCTCACCGATTGCGTCAAGCTGGCGGCCAAGGCCGGCGAAACCTGCGCGGTCGCCGAGATGCCGGAAGAGGAAGCGCTCGGCATCAACACGCGCGTCGAGTTGGCCGCGGCCGAAAAGCTGATGCAGCAGCGCCTGCGGCGCAAGGCGATGCTGGATGGCGCCACGCTCTCCGATCCCGACACGGTTTATCTTTCCGCCGATGCCAAGATCGGCCGCGACGTTTCCATCGGCCCCGGCGTCATCATCGGCCCCGGCGTCGAGATCGCCAACAAGGCCGAAATCCGCGCCTTTTGTCATCTGGAACAATCGCGGATCGAGGAAGGCGCGGTGATCGGCCCCTTCGCCCGCCTGCGCCCCGGCTGCGTGGTCGGCGAAGGCGCGCATATCGGGAATTTCGTCGAGATCAAGAAAACGGAAGTCGGCGCCGGCGCCAAGATCAATCACCTGTCTTACATGGGCGATGCGACCGTCGGCGCGAAAGCCAATATCGGCGCCGGCACTATTACCTGTAACTATGACGGTTATCGCAAATACCGCACCGAGATTGGCGCCGGCACTTTCGTCGGCTCCAACACGGCACTGGTTGCGCCGGTCAAGGTCGGCGAAGGCGCCTATATCGGCGCCGGCAGCACCATCACCATGGAAGTGCCGGCTCACACCTTGGCCGTCGCGCGCGGCCGGCAGGCCAATATCGAGGAATGGGTGCAGAAATTCCACGCACGGCAGAATGCAGAGCGCGGGAAGTAGCTGTTAGCTGTTAGCTGTTAGCTGTTAGCTGTTAGCTGTTAGCTGCCAAAAGCTAACAACCATCAAGCAATAATATCCGGCATCAGCCGATTCTCGATTTTCAGGATTTCGTCGCGCAGCAGGAGCTTTTTCTTCTTGAGGCGCTGAAGCTGGATCATGTCGGGCATCGAGCGTTGCGACAGCGCCTGAATGGCGTCGTCGAGGTCGCGATGTT
>DATKSH010000146.1:0-2148 GCA_035531735.1 Alphaproteobacteria bacterium | reverse complement strand
GCCGGCCTGCCGATTCTCGCACAGAATGCGGAAATCGTCGAGAACGGCGCGCGCGAATTGCTCCCAATGTTCCGTTACGGCCTTCCAGACCGGCCCGCCGCGCAAGCCCGGACGTTCCGGCTGGCCGGTGAGCAGCCAGCTTTCGAAACGGGTGGTTGCGGCTCCTGCCGGCTCGTAACGCGCGATTAGCGCGTTGATGCCATAATCGGTACTGATGGCAAGATTGGGATAAATGAAAAATCGATCATAGCCGGATAGCGTGGGATTACGCCGCAATTTGAGACGCCGCGCGCAGGATTCGAGATGCCGCCGCGTACCGGACGGCAGCGGCGCATGGATGGCGATATGCCGGCCCTGCTTTTCGAGGCGCGATTCGCCGACCGCGACGCCCGGCGCGGCCATGCCGCGCGCCTCGGGGTAATCGCGGTAAACCAGCATTGTATCCATCGGCGTTTTCCAGTTGCAGGTCCATGATTGGTCGAGCCGGGCATAGATATCGTCGAACACGGTCGAGATTTGCCCGAGCGGCGCGGCAAAGGCGCCGAGCCATTCGTCGAGCGCGGGGCCTTCCTTCGCGATCCGCACAAAGACGAAATTACCGCAGCTATCGACGGCAAACTGTTCCAACGCCAACTCTTTCTTGCCGTCGAGATCGAAACCGAACGACTTGGCGTTGTGGGGTATGCCGATTGGCACCCCGTCCGCGTCATAGGTCCAGCCGTGAAAGCAGCAGCGAAACTTGTCGTTGCCGCGGCCGAAAGGATGGATGATCGAATGCCGATGCGAACAGACGTTGCGAAACGCCACCAGCCTGCCCTTCATGTTGCGAACGATAACGGGCAGGCCGCCAATGGTGAAGGAAAGATAATCATTGGGTTGGGCCAAATCCTGGCGAAAGCCGGCGAAAACCCAGTTGTCGGCGAAAGCACCGTGCCGTTCCCGTTCCCATGCTTGCGGGCTGCAATAATTCGCGGCCGGCTGTTGCGTCGGCCCATCACGCATATCTTCCATAGGCGTCATGCCGCCATCCTTCCTTTCTCCACATCCTTGAACAACGCGGCCTGAAAATGCCACGGGCGCTCTTCCATTTTGCCGAGTAGCGCGCGGCGCGGCGCGTAGCGCACGCCAAGCTGCGCGGCCTCGCAGGCGGCCTTGTCCTCGGTCGAATTCATCGCGGTCCAATCCTGCCAGCCTTTCATCGCGGTTTGCCAGATGATGCCGCCCTTGATCTTCTTATCGGCCGGCTGGCCAGTTAGAAGCCAGAAACGGGCGTCGGTTTCGCCGGGTTTCAGGGGATTGTAGAGCTGTACGCAGGTGTTGACGCCCTCGTTCACGCCGACGAGGAAATTCGGATAAATAAAATAATGCTGATAGCCGGTCATGTCGGGGCTGTGCGGCATCTTGAGCCGGTCGCCAATGGTGTGCAAATGATGGGTAGATTCCGGCGAAATCGGTCCTTCGCTTAGCGAATGCGGGCCGTGATATTCGATTCCCCCTATGCTCCCGTCAACATCATAAGGTCCGCCCGGCATCACTTGCGGCGACGCCGGCCCTTCATCCGGCATTTCGTCCAAGCCGACATGCTTGGAAAACGATTGTGGATGCACAAGCGGCGCGTGATAGCCCTCCATCGTGATCTCGACGCCCATTTTCCAGTTGGCGGCCCAGTGCTGGGTGAAGCGCGCATACACGACGGGCTGGAATTCGGATACATGCTCGAGATGCGCCGCCATCGGCCCCAAATACTCGCGCAGCGAGGGTCCCTCGGCGGCGAGGCGCACAAACACGAACAGGCCGCAGGTAGCGACGGCAAATTCTTCCAGCGCCAACTCCCGTTTCTGCTCTTTGTCGAAGCCAAAGGAGCGGGCATTGTCCGGTATGCCGATCGGCACGCCTTCGGCATCGTAAGTCCAGCCATGATAGGGGCAGCGGAACATCCCGTTACCGCAGCCTTCGGGATGAATGAGCGAATGCCGGTGCGAACACACGTTGCGGAACGCAACCAGCTTACCTTTCATGTTGCGCACCACCACCGGCAGGCCGGCCACTGTAAACGAGGCATAATCGTTGTTCTCGGCGACGTCCTCCGCAAGACAAGCAAAAATCCAGTTGTTGAAGAAAACCTCTTCCCGCTCGTGATCGAAAATC
>DATKSH010000145.1:0-3894 GCA_035531735.1 Alphaproteobacteria bacterium | reverse complement strand
CAGCGTTTCGACCGGGGCCAGATGACGTGGGACGGCACGATCGGCTATGCCAACCTCTTGAGCGAAAATACCGGCCTTAGCAAAGGCGACCGCATGCGCGGCGATTTATTCGGCACAGCCGAGTACGACCTCGATAATGTCTGGCGCGCCGGCCTCAACGTCAATTATGTGTCCGACAAAAGCTACCTGGAACTGTACAACACCGGCTCGGCCACCCAGTTGACCAACCGCGCCTATATCGAAGGCTTCGAAGGGCGCGATTACGCCGCCGTCAACGGCTATTACTTCCAGGATTTGCGGCCCGGCACCCAGCCGGTGCAGCCGATCGTCTTGCCGGAAGCGGAATTCGATTTGCTCGGCGAGCCGGGCCAGGCTTTGGGCGGGCGCTGGTCGCTGGACGGCAGTTCGTTGATGACCGCGCGCGACAACAGCGCGGCGCCCGGCTATGAGCAAGGGCCGGACACGCGGCGGCTGTCGCTCGACGCCGGCTGGCAGCGGCAGTTGATTTCCGACACCGGCCTTTTGACCAATGTGCAGGGCCTGGTCCGCGGCGACGGCTATTGGGCCGATCACGTGCCCAATCCCAACAATCCCGACAGTTCTTTCAACAACGTTTTGATCGGCCGCCAGTTCGAGCAAGCCAATGCCACCTTCAGTTATCCGTTCGGCCGTACGGGCGACGGCTATCAGCAAATCCTCGAGCCGATCGTGATGCTGACGGCGGCACCGGTCGTGCATACCGACCCGCGCCAGCCGATCGAGGACAGCCAGGACATCGAATTCAACTACACCAATTTATTTTCGCCCAACCGCTTCACCGGCACGGACCTGATCGAAGGCGGCAGCCGCGCGACCTATGGCATCCGCAACAGCATCGTCGGCGACAACGGCGCGCGGCTCGAAGTGTTCGGCGGCCAAAGCTATGACTTCACGCCCGACAACCTGTTCCCTTACCTGTCGGGCCTGCGCGACCAGATGTCGGACTATGTCGGCTATATCAGCGCCTCGCCGGGGCCGTGGCTGGAAACCGATTACGGATTCCGCCTCGACCACAACAACGGCGTGCCGCAGGAGCAGGACGCGCATGTCTCGTTCGGCGCGCCGGTTTTTCGCCCCTTCGTGCGCTATCTGTCGGCCTATGAAACCGACACCACCGGCCTGGTCGATTTCGTCAAGGAAGGCACGCTCGGCTTTTCCTCCAACTTCGCCAAATATTACAACGTCACCGCCGAGCATATCCAGGCCTTCACGCCCGCCCCCGGCCCGCGCACCACGGCGGTGTCGCTCAATTACGAGGACGAATGCATGGTGTTCGGCGTCACGGTTTTGCAAAACTACACTTCGCGTATCGACGTGAGTTCGGGCACCTCGGTGGTGTTTCATCTTTACCTGAAGAACGCCGGCGGCATCCGCACCGATTCCTTCACCACGCCGACCTACGCCACCCAGTTCCGGCAGACGGATTAGGGCGTGTCTTAACGTGATGGAATCAACTTAGCCAAGCGGCACGGCCTGTTCCCCTCCCCTTGTGGGAGGGGTTAGGGGTGGGGGAGCAAGGCTTGGCGTAATGTTTCAGGAACAAGAACGAACATCCGGCACGCGGATGGCCCCCCTCCCTAACCCTCCCCACAAGGGGGAGGGAACTTCACCGCTCCTTCCGAGAGTTAAGATGCAAAAAATTAGACAAAAAAACAAACCCGGCTCCCTCGCCTTCATGGAAAAATACGGCGGCAACGTCGCAGGCTTTTTCTGGAATGCCGGCACGGCGCTGCAGCTTGTGTTCGGCCTTGCGGCGCTATCGCCGCGCGAGATCGTGTCGGCTTGCGTTAATTTTGCTTCACCGGCCAGTTACCTGCTTTTCGGGCATCGCAATTGGGGCGTCGCGGTTGGCGGGATTTTGGGCATCATCGGCACGTTCCTCGCGGTTTATCCGCAAATCGCGGCCGGCGAGGCGGGGAGTATTTTCGGCTTTTGCGCGTTTTGCCTGTGCGTGTCGATGAGCATCTTCAGCGCGCCGCTGACGCACCGTTTCCGCCATGCCGGCCGGAAAATTTTACGGGAAACCTTCGGCCATCCGCGCCGCCTGTCGGGGCTCGGATCGTTTTTCTTCACGCGCTTGCCGATCATCGCCGAATGCGCGGCGCATCAGCGCTGGCGCCTCGCCGCCGTCTTCGCGCTGTGGGCCTGCGGCGATCTCACGCTTAGCTTTTCGCGAGCGGAGGGTTTGCCGCTAGAGGCTATCAGGACACTAAAACCATAAGAGGAGCAGCTATAGCAGCAGTCTTTCCAACTGCTTTGACCAGCCCCAGGACAACACCAGGGCCATGCGGCCTATGCGCCTCGGACTCTGCTATGGCCCCATCCACAATAGCATTTAACTCCGAGGTAGACACCGCCCGGAGATAGTTATTAGCATTCCGCTTCTCCCATGGCTTCTCGGGGAACAGAACCACATTGCCCGCCGCAATGCCGGATGCCGGCTCGGCGAATTGTTCCATCGCGACCGGTTCGGCGACCATAAGACCGTCCGCCAGTTCGGTTGCATCCGAACCCCAATCGAAACTGGCATCGTCAACCGGTTGCGGCAATGACTTGGCCTGAACGAGCGGCGCAGCGGCCGAAGCAGCCGGCCGGGAAACCGGCGCAACTTCATCGAAACCGACAAATTCGACGGGTTGGCCAAGATTGAAAGCCAAAGCTTCGGGGCTGTTCACGGATGCACCCAAGGATTGCGTTGAGGAACTCAGATCAACCCCCACATCTCCATTTGGCCGAGCAGGAATGCGCAGTGTCGGATCCTCAGGATTGTTCGAAGCTGCCGTCGGGCTTGCAACAGTCGCGCGGCCAAACGATCCAAGCAAAGCCAGAGAGGTATCGGGTAGAACTGCCGAATCACCGCCCTTGTCCCTACGCGGCAGCGGTGGTTCACGTCGCACAGCGCCGGCAGACCCGTTGCCTTTTTTGCCCGGGCCGGATCCATTGGGGTCGTTCGCGCCGCGACGCCAACGGCGGCGCAAACGCTCAACAGCTAACGCAATGGCTGCCAAGACAAGCGCACCGGCGCCGATGGCGCCTCTCTCATGCGCCTTGTCTTGGGTGACAAAGCGCGTGGCCGTCGCGTAAAAAGATTTGCTCTTCGCGACTGCCTCATGCCCCGTTTTGGCAAAAGAAGATATGTAATTCCCCACCGTCCGATGCGCCATGTTTTCCATCCAGAGAGCCACGGCGGCAAGCTGTTGATGGATGGATTGATGATGATGAAGCGCCGTGGGGACAGCGTTGCCCGCGGTTTCGCCCGCCGCAGCGACTTGCTGCTGCGTGGGTTGATGCGGCACCGGGGTGGCGACGGCCTGATGAGCCGGCGGCGGGTTGTTGCCGCCCGTGGTGGGTTTAGCGGGGGTTTGCGTTCCACCCGGGCCGGTGTGCGGCGAGCCGCCATGCGGACCGGTGCCGCCGCCAGTTGGCGCTGCGGGGCCGTGGCCACCATGCGATGGCGTATGGCCGGATGTATGCGCGGCACTCACCATAAGGGCCAACATTTTTTGTTGAAGGCCGGCACGGTAAGCATTCCAGTAATTAGCAATTTTTCTCTGCTCTAATTGTTTTTGCTGGAGACCGGTGCGGTACGCGTTCCAGTAATTAGCAATTACTTCTTGGCGAAGTACCTGCTTCGCAATATCGCCCAAACCGTTCAATGCAGCCACCACCTTGTCACAGCAAGTGATGCATGCCGTTTTGACCGGTGTAACAACCTTTTGCTTAATATGCGACACGAGAGGCGTGCGCGCATGGTGCGCGTGACGATAATGGTGCACCACTTGCGGGCGTTGCACATTATGCACCACGGAAACCGGCGGCGGCGGAGCGACGGTGGGCGCGGCGCCAATTTCAAAA
>DATKSH010000144.1:0-2452 GCA_035531735.1 Alphaproteobacteria bacterium | reverse complement strand
ATCGGCTTGGGTTTTGCGCTTGGCCAAATCGGCAACGTTCATAAATTTCTCTTCCATCATGAAAAACCCCCGTACCTATTGCTTCAATGTTCGTTGATAGAAGTACGCTGTGGGGCTATCCTGTCAATCCATTAATAATCGAGATATTGGTTAATGCCCCTCCCCCCCTCCTTCCTGCAAGAACTGCGCGACCGGCTGCCGCTGTCGTCGGTTGCCGGCCAGCGCTTGCGCCTGACGCGGGCGGGGCGCGAATACAAAGCCTGCTGCCCGTTCCATAATGAAAAGACGCCAAGTTTTTATATCAACGACGACAAGCAATTCTATCATTGCTTCGGCTGCGGCGCGCATGGCGACGTGATCGGCTTTGCCATGCGCCACGACCGGCTCGGCTTCCCCGAAGCGGTCGAAAGCCTCGCCGCGCAGGCAGGGATGCCGGTGCCGCAAAGCGCGCCGGAAGACCGCGAACGTTTCGACAAGGAAAAACGGCTTTATCAATTGCTCGACCGCGCGACCGCGTTTTTCGAGCAGCAGCTTTTCGGCTCCGCCGGCGCGCAAGCGTTGCAATATCTGCGCGGGCGCGGGCTGTCGGATGAAGCGATCGGCCGGTTTCGCTTGGGTTATGCGCCCAATGACGGGCAGGCGCTGATCCGCACATTGATCGGCGAAAAATACGCGATGGACGAGCTCGCCGCCGTCGGCCTCGCCAAGAAATCCGAGGACCGCGACGAGCATTACAGCTTCTTCCGCAACCGCGTGATGTTCCCGGTCGGCGACAGGAAGGGCCGCACGGTCGCGTTCGGCGCGCGTATTTTGGGCGACGGCGAACCGAAATATCTCAACTCGCCCGACCACGTGCTGTTCCACAAAGGCAAACTGCTGTACGGCCTGTCGCGCGCGCGCACCGCCATCGCCCAGAACCAGCCCTTGATCGTGGTCGAAGGCTATATGGACGTGATCGCCCTCGTCGAAGCCGGTTATCAGGGCGCGGTTGCGCCACTTGGCACCGCGCTTACCGAAGATCAATTGACGGCGCTTTGGAAACTGCTGCCGCCGTTCGAGACGCGCGAGGCGTCCCGCGATTACAGCCCGATACTCTGCTTCGACGGCGACAATGCCGGCCAGCGCGCCGCCCTGCGCGCGATGGAACGCGCCCTGCCGCTGCTGACGCCGGCCCAAACCTTGCGCTTCGCAGCCATCGCCGGCGCCAAGGATCCCGACGAATTGATCCGCTCCTCCGGCAAAGCGGCGATGGACGCGCTGCTGCGGCAGACGCGGCCGATGATCGACATGATCTGGGACGCGGCCGCCGCCGGCCGCCGCCTCCAAACGCCGGAGGATCGCGCCGGCTTCATGGCCGCCCTCAAGCATCCTATCAACCGCATCGGCGACGAAACCTTGAGCAAGCTCTATAAGGACGAGGTTCAAAAGCGCCTCGCCGCGGCCTTTGGTTGGGGCGCCAATCCACAGGCGGGTGGCCAAGGCCCGCGCGGCGACTGGAAAAACCGTCCGCCGGCCCCCATCGTGCGGGTTTCGCGCCATCCGCCGCTGTCGGCCGCCCGCCAGCGCGAACGTGCCTTTTTGGCCCTGATGATCAACCACCCGGCTCTTTTTCCCGATTTCGGCGAGGATTTCGCCCAAATCGCCTTCCAAAGCCCGGAATTTGAGGCTTTACGGCAGCGGGTGATCGATATTTTATCGCTGGACACCGAGGAACCCCTTGACGCGCAAGGCCTTTATCGCCATCTCTCCAGCACGGGCGATGGCGGCGAAAGGCTGGATTCGACGGCCTCGGGCGGCTGGCAAGCGGGCTTGGCGGACGTGCTTTCCGACACCACTTATACTTATGTTAGCTTTGCGCGCCCCGACCGGCCGTTGGACGCGGCGCGGCAGGGCTGGAAATCGATCTGGGCCATGTATGTGCAGGAACGGATCAGGACCGACCTCGAAAGCGCCCGCCGGGCTTATGCGGAGGAAAATTCCGACGAAAGCCTGACGCGCCTTCTGGCCTTGCGCGCGCAGATGGAAAGCCTCGCGCGGCAGGCCGACGATAACGATAGCGACCTGCAAGCGGCCGCGACAATCCAGGATCAGGGATAAATGACCAACAAAGCGAAAAAAACCAAGGCGCACCCCAAGGCGGCGAAAAAAGCCAAGCCGGCCAAGAAGTCGGCGACGAAGGCCGCCGCCAAGCCCGCACATAAGGCGGCGAAACCTGCTGCTAAAAAGCCGGAACCCAAAACTGCTAAGCCGGCGCCAGCCAAGGCGCCGCCGGTTGCCAAAACCGCCCCAGCGCCGAGCGCCAAAGCGCCCGTGGCCAAGCCCGCCGCCAAGCCGGCGATGATCGATCTCAAGATCGACGAGCCGAAGGCGGAGGACGACAAAGCCGAAGCGCCGATCATCGACACGGCGATCGAAGCCGTCAAAAAAATGATCAAGAAAGGCAAGGAGCGCG
>DATKSH010000143.1:0-7670 GCA_035531735.1 Alphaproteobacteria bacterium | reverse complement strand
AACGGGCCGGTGCTGCTGGAAATGGTCACCTATCGCTATCGCGGCCATTCGATGTCGGATCCTGCCAAATACCGCACCAAGGAAGAGGTCGAGGAATGGCGTGGCCATCACGACCCGATCGAAACGCTCCGCGCCGCCATGCTCGGCGAAGGGGCGGCAAACGAGGACGGCCTCAAGAGCATCGAGCGTGAGATCAAGGACATCGTCGCCGAGGCCGCCGAATTCGCGCAATCTAGCCCCGAGCCCGATCCGTCCGAATTGTGGACGGATGTCCTGAAGGAATGACATAAAAACAGGCGTCATCCCGGCGCAAGCCGGGATCCAGAGCATGTTGCGGCCCGCGCCGCCATTTTGACGCAATAGGAGCAAGACGTGACGATCCAAATCCTGATGCCCGCCCTCTCGCCGACCATGACCGAAGGCAAGCTGGCGCGCTGGCTGAAGAAAGAAGGCGACAAGGTCAAGGCCGGGCAGGTTCTGGCCGAGATCGAAACCGACAAGGCGACCATGGAAGTGGAAGCCGTGGACGAAGGCACGGTCGGCAGGATTTTAGTTCCGGCCGGCAGCGAGAACGTCAAGGTCAACGCGCCGATTGCCGTTTTGCTTGAGGACGGCGAAAGCGCCGCCGACATCAAGGGCGAAGCCGCGTCGCCCGTTAAACAGGCCGAAGCGCCGAAAGCCGAAGCAAGGCCGGCGCTTTCGGTGATTGCTTCCGCCGCGCCGCCGAAAACCGCCGCGCCCGAAGAAAAAAATTATGCCGGCGGTACGGCGAAACTTACCGTGCGCGAAGCGTTGCGCGACGGCATGGCCGAGGAAATGCGCCGTGATCCGAACGTGTTCCTGATGGGCGAGGAAGTGGCGCAATATCACGGCGCCTATAAAGTGAGTCAGGGGCTTTTGGAAGAATTCGGCGACAAGCGCGTGATCGACACGCCGATCACCGAGCATGGCTTCGCCGGCCTTGGCGTCGGCGCGGCCTTCGGCGGCCTTGTTCCCATCGTCGAATTCATGACCATGAATTTCGCCATGCAGGCGATGGATCAATTGATCAATTCCGCCGCCAAGACGCTTTATATGTCGGGCGGGCAGATGGGTTGTCCCATCGTCTTTCGCGGCCCCAACGGCGCGGCCAGCCGCGTCGGCGCCCAGCATTCGCAATGCTACGCCACATGGTATGCGCATGTGCCGGGGTTGAAGGTGATTGCGCCCTATGACGCCGCCGACGCCAAGGGATTGATCAAATCCGCGATCCGCGACCGCAACCCGGTCATCTGCCTTGAAAACGAGATGATGTACGGGCAAAGTTTCGACTTGCCCGACGATGCCGATTTTACGGTTCCCATCGGCAAGGCGCGCGTGATGTGCGAGGGCGGCGACGTAACGATTGTCGCGTTCTCGCGCATGGTCGGGCATGCGCTGGCGGCGGCCGAGCAACTGGCCGAGGAAGGCATCGAGGCCGAAGTCATCAATCTGCGCTCGATCCGGCCTTTGGATACCGAAACCATCGTCGAAAGCGTCAAGAAAACCAACCGCCTGATCTCCTGCGAGGAAAGCTGGCCCTTCGCCGGCGTAGGATCGGAAATCGCCGCTCGCATGATGGAAGAAGCCTTCGATTACCTCGACGCGCCGGTCCTGCGCGTGCACGGTGCCGACGTGCCGTTACCTTACGCCGCCAATCTCGAAAAACTCGCTTTGCCGCAGTCGGAAAATATTATCGAGGCGGCGAAGGGCGTGTGCTATCGTTAATCCATGAGTTCCCGGTAAGAGTTCCCGATGCCCATCCCCATCCTGATGCCGGCGCTGTCGCCGACCATGACCGAAGGCAAGCTTGCGCGCTGGCTGAAAAAGGAAGGCGACGCGGTCAAACCCGGGCAGGTGCTGGCTGAAATAGAAACCGATAAGGCGACCATGGAAGTCGAAGCGGTCGATGAAGGCAAATTGCTCAAGATCATCGTGCCGGGCGGATCGGAAGGCATCAAGGTCAACGCGCCGATTGCCGTCCTGGCGGGAGAGGGCGAGGAAAATATGACGGCGGATGCCGCGCTGGCGGCGATTGCCAAAAAGAACGGCGCCGCGCCGCTGCCGAAAAAGGAAACGCCGCCGCCTGCCGCCGATAAGGAAGCACTGGCCGAACTGCGCGCGACCGTTTCGTCCCTCATGCAGGACAAGCCTGCGCTACCGCCGCAAGCCGCGCCGTCGCAACCACAAGGCGCGCGCGTTTTCGCCAGCCCCTTGGCCAAGCGCCTTGCCGGCATGGTTGGCCTCGACCTGCGCGGGTTGCGTGGCTCCGGGCCCGGCGGGCGCATCGTCAAGGCCGATGTTGAAGGCGCGAAATCCGGCGGCTTGATGCAACGGATTGTTTCTGCGGTCGCGCCGGCCATGCAAGGCATCGATGCGCGCGATTATGCGCAGAAGCTTGGCATGCTGTTCAAAACCTGGCCCAACAGCAGCGTGAGGAAGGTGATCGCCAAGCGCCTGACGGAATCCAAGCAAACCGTGCCGCATTTTTATCTCACCATCGATTGCGAAATCGATGCGTTGCTGGCGCTACGCAAAAGCGTTAACGAGGTTTCGCCGGCCAAGGTTTCGGTCAATGATTGCGTAATCCGCGCGGTTGCCCTCGCTTTGAAAAAAGTACCTGCCGCCAACGCCTCTTGGACCGACGAGGCCATCCTGCAATACGAAAACACCGATATTTCGGTCGCCGTTGCCGGCCCGCAAGGCCTCGTCACGCCGATCATCAAGAAAGCCGATACCAAGTCGTTGGCTGAAATCGCCGCCGAAATGAAAGACCTCGCCGCCCGCGCGCGTGAAGGCAAATTGCGGCCGGAGGAATTTCAGGGCGGCGGTTTCACCATTTCCAATCTCGGCATGTACGGCATCAAGGAATTTTCCGCCATCATCAACCCGCCACAAAGCTGCATTTTGGCAGTTGGCGCGGGCGAGCAACGGCCGGTGGTGAAAAACGGCGCGCTTGCCGTTGCCACGGTGATGAGCGTTACGCTCTCGGTCGATCATCGCGCCGTCGATGGCGCGCTCGGCGCCGAATTCCTGGCTGCCTTCAAGCCGATCATCGAGAATCCTTACAGCCTTGTGGTGTAAGAAGTCGTGCGGATGAATTTTCTCGTTTGGCGTTAATATGAAAACTTTCGGTTTTATCGCGGCCATGAGGCTGCTGCTAAGCCGGCTGAACCGGCCGCAAACCGTCGCCATGATGGCCGCCATCGTCGCCATGTTCGTGAGTGGTTATCTGGCCAACGTGCCCGCCCTGCTGCTGGGGCGTTTCGTCGATCGCAGCATGCTCGACACGCATCTCTTCGCCGCGCCCGATTTTATGCGCTCGTTCTGGATGCTGATGGCGCTGATCGGCGCCAGCATCGTCGTGCGCGAATTGTTCGTGGTCGGGCAAAAATACGCCATCGAGAAAACCGCCACCGCGATGGAAAAAAGCGAGTTCGTGCGGCTCGTCGCCCACCTGATGACCGTCAAGCCGATGGCGCTGTCCGGCGCCGCTATCGGCGGAATCGTGGTGCGCATCGATCGCAGCATCGACGGGCTGGTGCGGCTGCTGAAGCTTTCCTTCCTCGATTTCGTGCCGACGCTGGCGACGGCTTCCGTCGCCCTGTGGTTGGTGTGGCAAAAGCAGGCTTATGTTTTTGGCCTGATGGTGGTCATCATCGCCGTCAGCGTCCTGATAACCTTCCTGCAAATCAGGTCGCAGCAGGGCATTCGCGTCAATCTCGAGCAATTGAAAGTGCGCATGGGCGCGCGCATGGTCGAGCTGCTGAACGGCATCGACTACATCCGCGCCATGGGCCTGCGCCGCCGCGAAACGCGCACGGTCGAACGCTTCGCCGAGGATTTCCGCGAAACCGAATTCCGCCATCACAAATTCATGATGGGCTTCGACGCGGCCAAGCAATTGGTGGAAGGCATGGGTTTCCTGCTGGTGATGGCGCTGGGATTCTGGCTGGCCTACCGGCGGCAACTATCGACCGGCGAAATCCTGACATTGACGATCCTCTACCGTTCGGCGACCTTGCCGCTTCAGCAATTGCACCGCATCGTCGATCACGGCCATGAGGCCGTCGTGCGCCTCGCGCAATTGATCGCGCTCTACGATATGCCGTGCGACGAAGCATGCCCGCCCGCAGGATGGCAAGTACCGGATTCCGGCGCGGCCGTCGCCGTGGTGGCGGAGAACGTAAGCTTCTTCGCGCCGGCGGCCGAAGGGGATGGCCGTTCGGCCATTCTTGACCGCGTTAGCCTGCGCGTCGGCAAGGGGCAAAAAATCGGCCTTGCGGGGCTCAGCGGATCGGGCAAAACTACCCTGATCCGCATCATTCTCGGCCTGCTGGCGGATTACGAAGGTAGCCTCAAGGTTTTCGGGGCCGAGGCGCGGGGCATCGACAAAGAAAGGCTGGCGGCGCTGATTGCTTACGCGCCGCAAAAACCCTTTATCCTTTCGGGCAGCCTGCGCGACGGCCTCAACGCGGTCGCCGCCGGCGATGCCGGTTATGCCGACGAACGGATGCTTCAAGCCCTCCATAAGGCACAGTTGGACGATTTCCTCCATCGCCACAAGGACAGCCTCGATTACGATATTCACGAGCAGGGGCGCAATATGTCGGGTGGCGAGCAGCAGCGGTTGATGCTGGCGCGCATTTTCCTGCGCGATGCCGAGCTGGTGATCCTTGACGAGGCGACGTCCGCGCTCGATATGAAGACCGAGGCGGCCTTGCAAAACTCCCTGCAACAGGCGATGACGGGCAAGGCCATGATCGTTATAGCCCATCGCCTCTCCACCATCCAGTGGATGGACCGGATTTATGTGTTCGAGGCCGGAAGGGTGGTGCAGGAAGGCACCTATCAAGCGCTGGCCACCAGCCCCGGATTGTTTCAGAATATGCTGGCGCAGCAGGCCACGGAAAGCGTTGCCGCCTGACGGCAATCCGCGGCGCAAGGCAAACAACAGAGGTAACGAACAGGCATGGAAACCAACATGAATCTCATCGTCATAGGCTCTGGGCCGGGCGGCTATGTCGCCGCCATCCGCGCAGCGCAACTCGGCATGAAGGTGACCGTCGTCGAACGCGAGCATCTGGGTGGCATTTGCCTCAACTGGGGCTGCATACCGACTAAGGCGCTTTTGCGCTCGTCGGAGATCGCCCATCTCCTCAAGCATGCCGATGAATTCGGTTTCGACATCAAGGGCTTCAGCTTCGATCTCAAGAAAATCGTCGAGCGGTCGCGGAAAGTTGCCGGCCAGCTTTCCTCCGGCGTCGCTTTCTTGATGAAGAAAAACAAAATCGAGGTGGTGAACGGCGCGGCCAAATTGCTCGGCAAGGGCAAGATCGAGGTAACAGCCGGGGACGGTGCGAAAACCGAACTGACCGCCAAGCACATCATCATCGCCACCGGCGCGCGGGCGCGTTCGCTGCCGGGGCTTGAAGCGGATGGCAAGCTGATCTGGACTTATAAAGAGGCGATGGTGCCGGAGGTAATGCCGAAATCCTTGCTGGTGATCGGCTCCGGCGCCATCGGCATCGAATTCGCCAGTTTCTATCGCACCCTTGGCGCCGAAGTGACGGTGGTCGAGGTGATGGATCGCATTTTGCCGGTCGAGGACGAGGACATTTCCACCTTCGCCCGCAAGGCTTTCGAGAAACAGGGCATGAAGATCATCACCGGTGCCGTGGTCAAGAAACTCGACAAAGGTCTCAACCAGGTTACCGCAACCATCGAGCAGGGCGGCAAGACCGCGACTTCCGTGTTCGAACGCGCGATCCTCGCGGTTGGCATTACCGGCAATGTCGAAAATCTCGGCCTTGAGAATACCAAGGCGAAAACCGAAAAGGGCCATATCGTCATCGACCAATGGTGCGAAACCGGCGAACCCGGTTTGTACGCCATCGGCGACGTCGCCGGGCCGCCGTGGCTGGCGCACAAAGCCAGCCATGAAGGCGTGCTGTGCGTCGAACGCATCGCAGGATTTAAGGGCGTCCACCCGCTGGATACGAATAATGTTCCCGGCTGCACCTATTGCGCGCCGCAGGTGGCCAGTGTCGGCCTCACCGAGGCAAAAGCAAAAGCTGCCGGCAAACAAGTGAAAGTCGGGCGTTTCCCTTTCATCGGCAATGGCAAGGCAATTGCGCTCGGCGAGCCCGAAGGACTCGTCAAAACCGTGTTCGACGCCAAAACCGGCGAATTATTGGGCGCGCATATGATCGGCCCCGAAGTGACCGAAATGATTCAGGGCTTCGCCATCGCCCGCACTTTGGAAACCACCGAGGCCGAGTTGATGGCGACCATCTTCCCGCATCCGACGATTTCCGAGACCATGCACGAAGCGGTTCTGGATGCGTATGGGCGCGTTATTCATATGTAGGCCGCATGGTTCGGTGATGGCCGTTCGGAATATTCGGGAAATATTTTATGGCTAGCCAAAACGAAAAATTGCCCGTCGATCAGGCCGCAAAGGAAATTGTCGGCAGGTTTGAAGCCTGGTTGTCGGGGCGACCTGTCGATCCTCGCTCGGCGGTCCAGTCGATGATCGACGATCTGCTGGGAGCCGCCGGGACCGACCGGCAAGTTCAGGCCGCTTGTACGCAGGTGGAATACGGATTTGGGTGTGCGCTTCCCTGCGCGGAAGCGGTTGCGCGGCTTGCGGGCTCCGATAGGTCGTTGATCGAGGTTTGCGCCGGCACCGGCTTTCTGGCTCAAATCGTAAATCAGGCGGGTGGTTCCGTCACGGCGACCAATATCGCCAACCTTGCGAGTTACAGGAATCGCCACATCACCATCCGGGTCGATGAGGCCGAGGCCGTCGCCGCCGTTCGCGCATATCCCGGCCACGATGTCCTGATGGCATGGCCCCCCTATAGCGACGCCATGGCCAGCCATGTATTGCATTCCCTAAGGCCGGGCCTCACGCTATACTTTATCGGCGATGCCTTGCTTTGTGGCGAAAACGAAAGCGGGGTGCCGAAGGTGGCGACGCCGGCATTCTTCCATGAACTCGCCGCTGCGGCGCATGCGAAAGAAAGCATCAATATGCCCGGTTTGCCGGGGTACAGGAACTTTTTGCATGTTCTCGAAATAAAATAATTCCGGAGACGCTTCGTGAACGAGACCAGCAAGCCGAAACTTCGCCACCCGGAGAAAGTCCATCGGCCCGACAATCCGTCGCCGCCGAAGCCGGACTGGATCAGGGTCAAGGCACCCGTCAGCCGCGAATTCAACGCCACGCGCAATCTCGTGCACGATTTGAAGCTCAACACCGTGTGCGAGGAGGCGGCATGCCCGAACATCGGCGAATGCTGGAAGCACGGCCACGCCACTTTCATGATTCTGGGTTCGGTCTGCACCCGCGCCTGCGCCTTCTGCAACGTGGCGACCGGCAAGCCGGATCAGCTCGATCCGCACGAGCCGGAGCGTTTGGCCGAAGCGGTCGGCAAGCTGGGGCTTAGCCATGTCGTTATCACGTCCGTGGACCGCGACGATCTGGAAGACGGCGGCGCTGGCCATTTCGCGCAAGTGATCGCGGCGTTGCGCGGAACCTCGCCGCAATGCACGGTCGAAGTGCTGACCCCCGATTTCATGAAAAAACCCGGCGCGCTGGAAACCGTCATCAAGGCCAAGCCGGACGTGTTCAATCATAATCTCGAAAC
>DATKSH010000142.1:0-5265 GCA_035531735.1 Alphaproteobacteria bacterium | reverse complement strand
ATCTCGCCGAACAAAACTTCGCCGAGTTGCTTGGGCGATCCGACATTGAAGGAATGGCCTGCCAGTTTGTGAATGTCGGCTTCGAGTTTGACGAGGCGCTTGGCGAAGCCGGCGCTTTGCCCGCGCAGCACCTCGGCGTCGATGCGCACGCCGGTGCGTTCCATCGCGGCGATGACGGGAACCAGCGGGCGCTCGATGCGTTCATAAACGCGGGTGACGTGTTGTTGCGCGATTTGCGGTTTGAGCAGATGCCATAGACGTAGCGCGTAATCGGCATCCTCGGCGGCATAATCGCAGGCTTTGTCGAGTGGCACGCGGTCGAAGGTGATTTTGCTTTTGCCGCTGCCGGTGACGTCGCCGTAAGCGATCATCTTGTGCTTGAAATGAAGTTCGGCCAATTCGTCGAGCCCGTGGCCGTGCTGTCCCGCCGCGAGGGCATAGGACAGAAGCATCGTGTCGTCATAGGGTTCGACGAGCAAATCGTGCTGGCCCAAAACTTGCGCGTCGTATTTGAGATTATGGGCGATTTTGAGCGTGGCCGGGTCGCGCAGCAAATCGCGCAGCAGCTTGGCGGTTTCCTTGAGCGGAATTTGCTTGGGTGCTTCGCCGGCCTCGAAGGCAAAACCGCCTTCCGCCGCCGCTTTGGGATCGCGGTGATTGCAGGGAATATAGCAAGCCTTGCCGGGTGCGATGGCCATGGAGATGCCGACCAAGGTCGCCGTCGAGGCGTTGAGCGAATCGGTTTCGGTATCGATGGCGACGCGGCCGGCTTCGCGCGCGGCGTCGATCCACCATTGCAACCGCGCCTTGTCCTGCACCAGTTCGTAATCCCGCTTGGAGCGGGAAAGCACTTCGGCATGCGGCAGGTCGCCCGATTGCGGCACATCTTCCAGCATTTTTTCGGCGAGAGGCGAGGCGTGCGCGCCGGTCGGCTCCGGCGCGGCATTCGCCGTCACATTCATGCGCGCGAGGATCGAGCGGAAGCCCTGTTCCTGCAAAAACTTCACCAGTTCCGTTTGATGATCGGGCTGGCGCTTGAGGTCGCCGAGTGGCGCGGGCAAGGGTGTTTTATCATCCAGCGTCACCAGCTTTTTCGACAGGCGCGCGTCCTTTTCATGGGCGATCAGGGTTTCGCGGCGCTTTTGCTGCTTGATGTTTTTCGCGTGCTTCAAAAGATTTTCGAGATCGCCGTATTCGTTGATGAGCTCGGCCGCGGTCTTGACGCCGATACCGGGCACGCCGGGGATATTGTCGGTGCTGTCGCCGGCCAAGGCCTGCACGTCGATGACTTTTTCAGGGGCCACGCCGAACTTCTTCATCACCTCGGGGGGGCCGATCGGCACGGCTTTGAGGGGATCGAACATCTCGACGCCGGGGCGGATCAGTTGCATCAAATCTTTATCGCTTGAGACGATGCGGACGGGGCGGTGTTTCTCAAACGCCGCGCGCGCATAGGCGGCGATCAGGTCGTCGGCCTCGAAGCCCGGTTGTTCGAGGGCCGGCACGCCATAAGCGCGTGTCGCATCGCGGATCAACGCGAATTGCGGGATCAATTCGTCGGGCGGCGGCGGGCGATGCGCCTTGTAAGCCGCGTAAATCTCATTGCGGAAGGTTTTGCGCGCGGCGTCGAAAATGACGGCGATGTGTTCCGCCTTATGCTCGGCTAAAAGTTTTTGCAGCATGTTGCAAAAGCCATAAACCGCGTTGACATGGGTCCCGTCCGCCCGCGTCATGTCGGGAATGGCGTGGAAGGCGCGGAAGATGAAGCCCGAACCGTCGATCAGGTAGAGAGTTTCGGAGGGTTTGGGGACGGTCATCTGTCTTTAGTACCGCCGTGCGTGTTTGGCGGCAAGCGATGTACTGGAAACGGCTCTCTCGCGGTTTTGAGGATTGTAATAACCAAATGGCACGATCTGGTTCCCCTCCCCTCGTGGGAGGGGTTAGGGGAGGGGGAGCGCGGCTTGGCCCAATGCTTTAGGAAGAAGAGCAAATATCCGGCATGCGGATTGCCCCCCTCCCTAACCCTCCCCACAAGGGGGAGGGGATTCCATCGCGCTGCTTGTCTAAAGGCGTTTCTTCGATGGGAAGATTTAACGCCGTTTGACCGCGAGGCCGGCGAGTGCCTGCGTCTGCGGCATCAATTCGATGCGTTCGATATTGACGCGCGGGGGCTGGGTCGCGGCCCAGAACACCGCTTCGGCGATGTCGTCGGCGGTAAGCGCGTCGGCGCCTTGATAAATTTTCGCCGCGCGCTCGGCGTCGCCGCGATAACGGTTCAACGAGAACGGCGTTTCGACCATGCCGGGCTCGATGTTGGTGACGCGCACGCCGGTGCCCAAAAGATCGGCGCGCAGGGCGGAACTGAATTGCCGCACGAACGCCTTGGCCGCGCAATAAACATGGCCGCCGGGATAGGCGTAATTGCCGGACACCGAGCCGATATTGACAATATGGCCGTTTTTGCGTTCGACCATGCCGGGCAAAGCGAGGCGCGTGGCGGTGACAAGGCCGAGATCGTTGATCTCGATCATTTCCTGCCAGTCGTCGAGCGAGGCTTCCCACGCTTTGTCCTGCCCGAAGGCGCCGCCGGCATTGTTGATCAGCAGGTCGAGCTCGCGGAAATCGGGCGGCAAATCGGCAAAGGCCTTTTCGATCGCCTTCCTGTCGCGCATGTCGAGGACGATTTTGTGCAGCGGGACTTTCAGTTCGGCGGCGAGTTCGCCGAGCTTGCCCGGCTTGCGGCTGGTGAGAATCAGGCGGCAACCGGCCGCCGCGAATTTATGCGCGAAAGCGAGGCCGAAGCCGCCGGTCGCGCCGGTAATCATTACGGTTTTGGGCAGATAGGCGGGCATGGGCGAATCCTGGCGTAGGGCGGCGCGAAACGACGGCCAGCCTAGCCGATTCCGCGGCTTTCATCATCACGATAAAAGGTCACGGCTCGATGTTGTTACGGCTGCGGTCGTGGGCCGTTGCCAAACGCACGGCCCATATCCGCGGCGGCGCCTTGCATGGCGGTACGCAGCGTCTCACTCAGGCCTTCCGGTTTTAGTCTTTCCGCCAGCGCGCGGATGGATTGCCAAATCGTTATTACCGGGCTGCTATTATTGGTGTTCATATCAACCCCCGTTATTCATCGACGTATTCTCAAACTATGCATCGGTTGTGGGGCGATTCAAGCTTTATCGCGCCGCCGCGCAAACCCTCGATTCGGGAAGGTTAATATCGGTTTTAATGCCCCGCCGCGCTTTTTGCGCCCGGCGCCAAAACGAAGCGCCGGCCGCAATAAGGACAATCGACCAAGCCTTCGCGGCTCATGGTGAGATAGACGCGCGGATGGCCGCCATCGCCGCCCGGCGTTCCGGGCTTTGCCGCCGGATTGCCGCCGTCGCAATAGAATTTGTCGGTTTCGACCGTGAAAGTTTCGGGCGGTTGCATGATGAGGATCGATTCGGGAAAGCGCACGCTATCATAGCGCGATTTGCCCGCGCGTCCAGACGTTCGCACGATTTTACGGAGCGGGTTTCCGCGGCGGCACCGGTTCCACGCGGCCGCGCGCGAGTGACGCCGGGTGCGAAGGCCTCTTTTTTCTCAATATCCGCGCATCGCGCCTGTCGCTAACGGCGCCGCGCACGCGTCCGGCCAACGTCCTGCCCAAGGCGAGGGCGCCGTCCATCAGGTTTTTGCCGGGTTCCAGCAGGAACCGGGTTTGCCCAGCCCAGGATTCTTTTATTTCCCCGGCGATCCGGCGCCCAAGTATAGCCCCGTCCGCGCGCAGGGCGGCATGGCGTGCGACCAAGCCCCACCATGTCGTACGCCACGTCGCGGACGAAGGGCCGGAGCCGTTTGCGGAACCGTTGGGAATATGGGGAATATCGGGATCCATTTTTGCCTTGCCGCGTTTTAAATCCGGTGCGTTTGCATCGCGCCTGCACAGCCTAGGCAAAAAGAGCTGTCCTTCTCAAGGCCGGCATTACTTTCATGTCATTCGCCGCTGCGCAAAATGACGCGCTTTCCGCCGATGGCGTTAGGGCGCGGGCGTTAACCAAGATTTGCGGCGATTTTCCTCAGGCCGCGGCGCGGTAGGTTTCGCGCGCTTTTACATAAGCCTCGACCGGCCGGTCGGGATGAGTGGTGAGGGCATATCTGTATTTGATGGATTCCGGTTCCACGACCGACAATTCGTATCTCGCGGCGAGCATCGCCCCGACGACGATCATCTCCGTGCGGGCAAACGGGCCGCCGATGCAGTTTCTCGGCCCCGAAGCGAAAGGAAGATTGAGGTGGGATTTTTGCTGGTCGCCGGCAAAATGATCCAGATCGAAAGTTTCCGCGTTATCGCCCCAATATTGTTTGCGGCGATGGATGACCCAGGGGGATACCATGATGAGATGTCCCTTCGGGATGAAAAGGTGCCTGCCGTCGTCGAGTGGCGCGTAAATATCCTGCGAAGCCCGGCGCCTGACGATGGGGGCCGGCGCCGAAAGGCGCAAGGCTTCGTCGGCCGCGCGGCTAGCCTCGGGAAGCTCAAGGTTGCGGATATTGTCGAAGGTAGGATCGGCTTCCTTAAGAACCGAATCGACTTCCTTTCTTAGGCGTTCCCGCGCTTGCGGGTTTTGGCTTAAATAAGCGGAGGCGAAGGTCAGTCCCTGCCCGGTCGTTTCGTGCCCGGCGACCAGGTAGGTGATTACTTCGTGGCGAAGAATGGCTTGATCTTCTTTCGAGATGCCGTAGTTTTTGACCAGTTGTGAAAGAAGATCTTCTTTATGCTCGAAATCGGGGTCCTTGAGGGCCTCGCGGCGGCGGGCGATCAGGTCGTCGGCGGTTTCAAAAAGGATTCTTCGCGCCTGCCGAAATTCGCTCGAAACATTATATACGACTTCCGCCGGCAGCTTGATGAGTTGCCACATGCGATCGCCGGCCTTCTCGAAAATGGCTTTGAGAGCCCCTTGCATGCCCGCCGCCGTTTGCGCGTTGGTTTCGTGAAATAGCGCGCGCAACAGAATATTAAAGGCAAGCCCCGGGAATTCCCGATCGAGGCGCAGCGGCGTTGGCCGGTTGGCATTCACTTGCCAGCGCTCGAACATTTCGTGGGTGGCGGCGACCATCTGTACGACCATGTCGACGTGGCTGCGCGGCGTGAAATAGGGCGCCGCCATTTTTCTTTGGCGCGCATGCGCTTCGCCTTCGGCGAGGAAAACGCCTTTTCCGACGATGGGATACAGAAATTCGGCGGGTGCGCCCTTCGAATGGTTTTCAACCAGAATA
>DATKSH010000141.1:0-2186 GCA_035531735.1 Alphaproteobacteria bacterium | reverse complement strand
GCGCACGGCTGATGCGCGGCACCAGTTCCATCGCCATCGCCGTGACCTGGCCGCGCGCATAAAGATCGAGATCGCCGCGCGCCGCGTAAGGATTGAGCATGCCGATCAGCAACGCGCCCGGCTTGAGAAAGCCGATTTCGTTGAGCCCCTCGCCGGCATTCATCGGCCGCTGGACTTTGAGGATGATGTCGGCATCGCGCAAGGCCATGCCGGCATCGGGCGCGATCTGCGCGCCAGCCTGCGCGAATTGCTCGTCGTGAAAAGCGGCGTCCACGCCCGCGCCGGCTTCAACTGCCACGTCATAGCCCAACGCCCGGTATTTTTTGACCGTATCGGGACTGGCGGCGACCCTTTTTTCGAAAGAGCGGCGCTCCTTGGGGATAGCGATTTTCATGGGCGCGGAAACCCGGGAATCAAGCAAGGACGCTTAATGTTGCCGCAGTTTGCCGATTCTGGGAAGCGCGCGATTTCAGGAAAGCGGCAAATGGCAGGCTTTCATGGCCTTTTCCTGCCGCCGCGCCAGCGCCTTGACGTCGAAATCCTTAATCAGCTCGTGAAACAGCCGATACCAGTTGACCGACGCGCCGAGGCGCAGGAACACCGCGCCGAGGCCGATGGCGGCGCGATCCATGAAAACGAATTCGCGCGGCACGGTTATGCCGCCCAGCTTGCGCAACTCCCGATGCACCTTGTTGGCCGTTTCGCGGCCGTAAAGACCGGTGTTGGTTTCCTCGATCGGGCGCGTTTTGTCTTCCAGAATCGGCGCGTAAATAAACTGTGCCCAGATGTTAAGAGTGGCAACCAAATCCTTGCTTAGATTGCAAAATCCCCACGCTTTGTAAGCCTCGACCGCACGTTCGGGGTCGCCATCCGCCAGCGCGCGGTAAAGCTTGATGACGCCGGCGACGAGTTCCGGCCTGAATACCCGGATGCAGCCGAAATCGAGCAGATTGATGCTGTTATCCTTGCGCACCGTGTAGTTGCCGAGATGCGGATCGCCATGGATCGCGCCGTAATAATAAAACGGCGTGTACCAGGCGCGGAACATGTTCATGGCGATCTGGTTGCGATCCTCGAGCGGGCGTTTCTCGGCGGTGACCGCCATGCGCTCGCCCTCCATCCATGTCATGGTCAAAAGCCGGTCAGTTGAAAGTGCTAAAACGGTTTCCGGCACATGAACCCCCTTCATCTCGGCCAGCATGTGCCGATACAGCGCGATATGCTTGGCTTCCCGCGCGTAATCGAGTTCTTCATGCAGGCGCGCGGCGATTTCTTCCTGCACGCGCGCGGTCGAGACCGCGCGGTCGTAACGCTCGAACACCGCGAGGATCAATTTTAATTGCCGCAAATCGGCTTCGACCACCGATTCCATATCCGGATATTGCAATTTGCAAGCGAGCGAGCGCCCATCCTTGCCGATGGCCTTATGCACTTGGCCAAGCGAGGCGGCGGCGCTGGCTTCATGATCGAAGGAGCGGAATTTTTTCTCCCAGTCGGGGCCGAGTTCCGCCGCCATGCGGCGCTTGACGAACGGCCAGCCCATCGAGGGCGCGTCGGCCTGAAGCTGCGCCAGTTCGGCGGCATATTCCTTCGGCACCAGGTCGGGGATGGTCGAAAGCAATTGCGCGACCTTCATCAACGGGCCCTTGAGCCCGCCAAGCGCGAGGCGCAAGCGTTCCGCCTGCTTCTGCCGATCCGTTTTGATGCCAAGCACGCGCCCGCCCGCCGCCCGCGCGCCGAAACCGGCCATCGCGGTCGAAACTTTTGCGTAGCGCGTCATGCGCTTGCGGAGGGTGGATTTTTCGGTTAGCGTCGCCACGGCTTAATCTATGACTTCTTCGTTAGGTGGTTTACATGCTGGAAGATTTTAGAATACCACGCTCCGACGAGCCACAAGCTGAAATTTGGTATTATCATCAAAAAGTTTACGAGGGAGGATCGCAATCTGAAATTCACCGAATGAACCTGCCAATAACAACCGATGAAATGGATGCACTTTCCGGTTTACGCACGGAAGCAATATTAAACCTGCCAAAATCCGTCATTGAATATGCGCGTCAAGAAAAAATGCCGCTCGATCAAATTGCTGCCATACACGTCATGCCAACCCAAGTTTTTGCCTCTCAGGCCCGCGCAAGTTTTTTTGTAGCCGGCGTCAGCCGCCAAGGAACCACGGACATCGAAAT
>DATKSH010000140.1:0-2633 GCA_035531735.1 Alphaproteobacteria bacterium | reverse complement strand
CCGCCCGAACGCAACCGCATGTCGAGATAGCTGACGATCTTGCTTTTGTTGAGCGACATCGCCCAATCTTCCAGTTCGTCGAGCTTGCCGGCGAGGTAGCAGCCGCCGGTAAGCGCGCCGACCGAGCAGCCGGAAATCACGTCGAACTCGAAACCGAGGCGTTTGAGCGCCCGGATCACCCCGATATGGGCCCAGCCGCGCGCCATGCCGCTCGACATGGCAAGGCCGATCTTGCGCTTGGGGGTTTGCGGCAGGCTGCGTTCGTCGGGCATATGGCTGTTCCTGGGCCGGCAAGATAACGGTTCAAAAAACCATACTATGCCCTATGATAGGGTAGAAACTTTACCTTTCGTTTAAACCCTTATGGCCTTGCCCCAACCCATGCCCGCAAAGGGCGATTTTGCCGCTCCCGCTGCGGACCCGCGCGCCAAGGCGCCGCCGGCCGACATCTTAAACCTGGCCTTGCTGCAACGCGGCACGCCGCAAAGCTCGTGGGCCTTATTGCGGCGTTTGGCCAAGGGCTATCTGCGCCCGCACGCCAAGGCTTTCATCGCGGCGATTCTTTTGATGACCGTCGCGGCCTCGATGCGCGGTATTTTCGCCCACACGCTGCAAGTCGTGTTCGACGGCATGATGCAGAAGCGCGGCCTCGCCTACATGGTCGAGATTTCTGCTTTCATCTTCGCCGTATTTCTGGTGCGCGGCGTCACCACCTATCTCCACACCGTCCTCATGAACAAAATCGGCCAGCGCATCGTCACGCAAATCCAGCGCGACATGTACGGCCATATGCTGTCGTCCGATTTGGCTTTTTTCCACGCCAACGCTTCGGGCTCGCTGATTTCGCGCGTGATCGGCGACGTCTACGTCCTGCGCCAGACGGTGACCGATTGCCTGTTGAACTCCTTTCGCGGCGGGCTCGAATTCGCCTTTTTAGTCGGCGTCATGTTCTATCAGGACTGGCGCCTGTCGATCCTCGTCTGCATCGTGTTTCCCATTTCCGCCTTCTATGTCGCGCGCATGGGCAAGCGCTTACGCCGCATCTCGGCCAACACGCAAGCCGCCGCCGCCGATTTTTCCTCCTTGCTCAACCAGACCCTGCAGGGCATCCGCCACGTCAAGGCCTACGGCAACGAGGGCATGGAGACGTCGCGCGTTCTCGGCATGACCGAGACGATTTATAAACTGGTGGTCAAAAGTGTGCGGGTGTCGGCGCTGGTCGGGCCGGTGATGGAAATCCTCAGCGCCGCCGCCACCATCTGCCTGATCGTGTTTGGCTATTGGCAGATCGCGCATAATCACAACACACCCGGCGACCTGGTCGCCTTCATCGCCGCGTTCCTCCTCGCCTACGATCCGATGAAGCGCATGGGCCGCGTCAACGCGCAATTCCAGGCCGGCCTCGCCTCGGCCGAGCGCATCTTCCTTTTGCTCGACATCAGGCCGACGATTGTCGATAGACCGGATGCGCACCCGCTCGAGGTCAAGGACTGCACAATCGGTATCGAAAACGTGACCTTTTGCTATGTGCCCGGTGCGCCGCCGGCGCTCGACCGTCTTTCGATCCGCGTACCGCACGGCAAGACCGTCGCCATCGTCGGGGCATCGGGCGCCGGCAAATCGACCATCATCAACCTGATCCCGCGTTTTTACGACGTCGCAAGCGGCCGCATCACCATCGGCGGCACCGACCTGCGCGACGTGACGCTGGCTGGCCTGCGCCACCACATTGCCCTTGTCAGCCAGGAAACGGCCCTGTTCGACGACACCGTGCGCGCCAACATCGCCTATGGGAAACTGGGCGCCGGCGATGCCGAGATCGAAGCCGCCGCCGCCGCCGCCTTCGCCGACGGCTTTATCCGCAATTTGCCACAAGGCTATGCCACGATGGTCGGCGAGCATGGCGTCAAATTGTCGGGCGGCCAGCGCCAGCGTCTCGCCATCGCCCGCGCGATGTTGCGCAACGCGCCGATCCTCTTGCTCGACGAAGCGACCTCGTCGCTCGATAACGAATCCGAACGCGCGGTGCAGGCGGCCTTGAAGCGCTTGCAGGAAGGCCGCACCACCATCGTGGTCGCGCACCGGCTTTCGACCATCGTCGATGCCGATGTGATCGTGGTGCTGGAGCAAGGCAAGGTGGTCGAGCAGGGCAGGCATGCCGAACTTTTGGTGCGGCAAGGCGTCTATGCAAAGCTTTACGGCCTGCAAGGTGCTCTGGAATGAGGCGGCGATGAGGCATCTGACCGGCAAGAAACGCCTGATTTTTTACCGCTTGCCGGGCTGGATTTTGACGCTTGGCATCGTCTATGGCGTTTTCATCCTGACGCTGGGTTTCATGCAGCGGCAATTGATGTATTTCCCCGATCCCGACACATTCGTGCCGTCGGAATGGGCATTGAAGGAGATGCAGCCGCTGCCGGTGACGACCGCCGACGGCCTCCATCTCATGAGCTGGTATTGCCCGCCGCGCGACCCCGGCAAGCTAACGGTGGTGTTCATGCAGGGCAACGCCGGCCAGCTCGGTTATCGCAATTACAAAATAAGGTCGTGGCTGGAGGCCGGCTATGGCGCGGCGCTGGTCGGCTATCGCGGTTTCGGCAATCCCGGCACGCCGTCGGAAGAGGGGCTTAACG
>DATKSH010000139.1:0-2193 GCA_035531735.1 Alphaproteobacteria bacterium | reverse complement strand
CGGCCGCCGCCGCCCTTGCCGCCGACCGCTTCAGCCCCGGCGCGCACGAGATCGACGGCGCTGAATTTCTTGGCGAGGTCGTCGGTCACCGCAACCACGATCGACACCTTGTCTTCATGCCCGGCAACCAGCGCGATGACGCCGGATTTGACCTGCGCCTTAAAGGCGTCGGCCATCGGTTTCAATTCTCTCGCCGGCATATCGCTCAGCACGCGGCTGATGAAATTGATACCATTGATCTGCTTGGGCGGATTTGCCACATGCGCCGACGCCGCTATTGAATCGCCACCTTCCGTGGCATTAGCTGAAACTGTAATAACTCCACCTAAAGCCATATTGAGGCGTAGATCGGCGACTTCTCTTTCAAGACGTTTGCGCTCCTCGACCAGTTGCGCGACGCGCGCCGGCAATTCAC
The DNA here is from genome assembly GCA_035531735.1 of Alphaproteobacteria bacterium. Classification (GTDB taxonomy): domain Bacteria; phylum Pseudomonadota; class Alphaproteobacteria; order UBA9219; family UBA9219; genus DATKSH01. The sequence goes on along the minus strand of DATKSH010000139.1, from coordinate 1,778 downwards.
CGGGCGGCGCTTTCAAGGCTTCCGCGACCGCGCGCAGGATCTTTTCCTGTTCCTCGAAGAAAGCCAGAGCGCCTGTGCCGGTGACGGCCTCGATGCGCCGGACGCCGGACGACACTGCGCTTTCCGACAAAATCTTGAACACGCCGATGTCGCCGGTGCGCTTCGCATGCGTGCCGCCGCACAATTCGACCGAGAAATATTCTTTGCCCTTCTCGTGTTTGTCTTCTTTGCCACCCATGAAGAGGACTCGCACCTCGTCGCCGTATTTCTCGCCGAACAGGGCCATCGCGCCCTTGGCCTCGGCTTCCTGCGGCGTCATCAAGTGCGTGATGACTTCCTCGTTCATGCGGATGCGGCGGTTAACCTCGGCTTCGATTTCGGCGAGCGCCTCCGCCGCAATCGGCGTCGGCTGGCTGAAATCGAAACGCAGCCGGTCCGGCGCGACGAGGGAGCCTTTTTGCGTGACATGCGGGCCCAGTTTGCGGCGCAAGGCTTCATGCAGCAAATGGGTAGCCGAATGGTTGGCGCGTAGCGCCGCACGGCGATCATGATCGATTTCGAGAACCACGGTGTCGCCGGTTTTCAGCGCGCCTTTCTCAATCCGTCCGTGATGCACCCAGACCGTATCGGCTTCTTTCTGCGTATCGGTGATTTTAATCAGTGCGCCGGACGCCGTTATTATCGTGCCGGTGTCGCCCATCTGGCCGCCGGATTCGGCGTAGAACGGCGTCTGGTTGACGATGATCTGCACGGTTTCGCCCTGCTTGGCGTCCGCCACGCGGCCACCGTTGCGGATGATGGCCGTCACCTGCCCTTCGGCTTTTTCGGTCGCATAGCCGAGGAAATCAGTGGCGCCCCATTCGTCGCGCAATTCGAACCATAATTTGGCGGTGCCGGTATCGCCGGTGCCGGCCCACGCTTCGCGCGCTTTTTCCTTCTGCCGCGCCATTGCCTTTTCAAAGCCGGTGGTATCGACCTTCATCCCCTTGCCGCGCAAAACGTCCTGCGTGAGGTCCAAAGGGAAGCCAAAAGTGTCATAAAGCTTGAACGCGACTTCACCCGGCAACGCCTTGTCTTTCGACAATTTTCCGGTTTCTTCATCCAGAAGCTTAAGGCCGCGATCGAGCATGGACTTGAAGCGCGATTCTTCGAGTTTGAGGGTCTCCGTTATGAGCGGTTCGGCCCGCACCAGTTCCGGATAGGCCGCGCCCATCTGGCGCACCAGTTCCGGCACCAGTTTGTAGATTAGCGGTTCCTTGGCGCCTAGCATATGGGCGTGGCGCATGCCGCGCCGCATGATGCGGCGCAGGACATAGCCGCGCCCTTCATTGCCCGGCAACACGCCGTCGGCAATCAGGAACGAGGTCGCCCGCAAATGATCGGCGATCACGCGAAACGAAGGATTGAGATAAGAAGGTTTATATGGATCCTCTTTTACCAATTCTCCTATTGCATCGATAATCGTCTTGAACAGATCGGTGTCAAATACGGACGATACGCCTTGCAGGATCGAGGCCATGCGCTCAAGCCCCATGCCGGTATCGACCGAAGGTTTCGGCAGATTGACGCGCTTGCCGCCCGGTTGTTCCTCGAACTGCATGAAAACCAGATTCCAGAATTCGAGGAAACGGTCGCCGTCCTCGTCCGGGCTGCCCGGTGGACCGCCTTGCAACTTGTCGCCCTGATCGATGAAAATTTCCGAGCACGGGCCGCAGGGGCCGGTTTCGCCCATGCGCCAGAAATTGGCGTCGGTCTTGATGCGGATGATCTTATCGTCG
>DATKSH010000138.1:0-4458 GCA_035531735.1 Alphaproteobacteria bacterium | reverse complement strand
CGATGGGCGTCAAGGTGCGCGAGGACGCCGACCTCGCCGAATTGCTGGTCAAGCTCGATCTTGACACGCCGATTCCCAGCGAAGCGATCATCGCGGTCGCGGAAATCCTCGCCAAGGTCTATGAGGCCAATGCCCGCATGGGCACCGCGCCGGCGAGCGCCAGCGGAACCGCATCATGAGCGACGCCAACCCCTCGCCCGCCGACGCGCTGGCCGAGTTGGCTTCGATCCGCGATTACATCGCCGAAGTTCAACGGCAGATGCGCGCCGGCCAGATGCCCGACATGACCAGGCTCGAGCAGCGCACCGCCGATTTGTGCCGCATCATCACCGAATCCTCCTCCGACATTCAGCAGAAATGCGCACCGGAGCTGCAGGAACTGGCGCACCAGCTCGACGATTGCGAAAAGAACATGCGCAGCTTCTTCGGCGAGGCCAGCCGCGGCAAGGACCCGGAAAAATGACCGAAGCCGGGGTTGGGGCGCTTTCGTGGCTGCATTTCATTTTCGCCTGCGCCACCGTCATCAGCCTTATGGCCCTGCTTGGCTTTGCTTTAAAATATATCCGGCTGCGCGGCCTCAACGCGGCGCCCACGCGCGGCCGGCGGCTGCGGGTGGTCGAAAGCCTCGCGCTCGACATGCGGCGGCGGCTGGTGATCGTGCGTTGCGACGAGGCCGAGCATCTTTTGCTGCTCGGCCACGAGGAGGATATTGTGGTGGAGGCGAATCTGGATAAAACTCCGCTTCCCGCCTTTAAGGGCAAGAACGTGGCCTGATCTTTTGATGAAACTGCCCGCGCCAAAATTTCTTTTCGGCCTCGCCGCCGCCGTGGCGTTGGCGCTGCTGCTGGCCACAACGCCGGCGGTCGCGCAATCGATCGATTTCAACCTCGGCCAAGGGCCGACCACGACCACGCGGGTCATCGACCTCGTGCTTTTGATCACGGTGCTGTCGCTGGCGCCGTCGATCCTCGTGATGGTGACGTCCTTCACGCGCATCATCGTGGTGCTGTCGTTTTTGCGCACCGCGCTCGGCACCAACCAGACACCGCCCAACATCGTCCTCATCAGCCTCGCCTTGTTTCTCACCATGTTCGTAATGCAGCCGACCTTCGAGCAGGCGTGGGACAACGGCATCCAGCCCCTGATGAACAACAAGATCACCGAGGAACAATCCTTCACCCGCACCATGGCGCCGTTTCAGCAATTCATGTTTCATAACACGCGGCCCAAGGACCTCGATTTGTTCCTGCGCGCCGGCAAGATCGAGATCCAGAAGAAGGGAGCAAACGCGCCCGCCGCCACAGCGACGCCGCCCGCCATGCCGCCCGCACCGGGCGCGGCGCCGGCCAAGCCCAACACCGACGATGAGGCCGCCAGCGTACCATTGCGCGCGCTGATCCCGGCTTTCATGATTTCCGAATTACGCCGCGCGTTCGAGATCGGGTTTTTACTGTTCCTGCCGTTCCTCATCATCGACATGGTGGTGGCGTCGATCCTGATGTCGATGGGCATGATGATGCTGCCGCCCTCCATCATCTCCCTGCCCTTCAAGATCATTTTCTTCGTGCTGGTCGACGGGTGGTACCTGATCGCCGGCAGTTTGATACGGAGTTATGGGGGTGGTTAACCAAAGCGACGTTTAAAAAGGCGCTTTTGCATATTAACGGGCTCATGAAAGTATTGTTTCTCTTGAATTAGTTGCGCTTAAAAATGTAAATAAACCTGATTTATTCCTTCTTTAAGGACGCATTCGGGTGAAAGAATTTCTTGAACGGCTTTTCAAGCGTACCAGAAACCAATTGCTTCGCAAGCAATTGGCCGCTGCCACAGCTGAAATTATTCGTCTTCGGGCAGACAAGGTCGTTAGAGATTTGAGGATAAGGGACCTCGAATCCGAAAGATTCCAAGATGCATTGACAAAAATTTCCAACAGAAAATTTCTGGAAGAGAAACGGAAAGAACTAGATGATAACACTCGCCGCCATGACGAAGGCTACGCCTTTATCATTCTCGATATAGACAACTTCAAGTCGGTTAATGACACGCATGGCCATGGCGTCGGTGATTGGGTTCTAAAAGAGGTAGCGCGCGCCATTAAGGATTGCACAAGGCCCCAAGACGCTTCCGGATTTTGGGGAAAGAACAAAGAGATAACGGATGTCGGACGCTTGGGCGGCGAGGAGTTCGTCATTCTGGCTGGGCGCTGCGAAAGTCCGGAAAACGCCGGTAAAATTGCCGAAAGAGCCCGCGCTGCCATCGAGGCTTTGGAATTTTCCGTTGATGATAAAACAATCCTGAAAGTGACCGCCAGTTTCGGCGTGGCGGTTTTTGATCCGAAGCATCCTCAAACACCGGAGGAAATGTATAATCAGGCGGACGCTGCGCTATATGTCGCCAAGGGTAAAAATCAAAGTCCGCTTGTGCCGGCGGACGAGCCACTCAAAAACCGAGTTTGCATCTGTACGCCGGAAGGCATCATTCTTTTCCCAAAACTCGAATCCATCAATGAGCAGCCGAAGCTGGCGGGCTCCCCCCATTCTCATGCTTCCGCACTTCCTTTAGTTGCTCCTCGCTAAGCTGAAACCCGATCAGCACCTGATAATCGGGGCCTGAGGCATCGTCCTTTTTGGCCAAGGGAATGAAGACGTGCAGCGATTCTTGATGCGGCGCGCGTTTTTTGCCGTCCTCGAAACGGAACGTGGCGGTCATCTGGTCCTTGTTCAAAATATCCTGCGTGGGGTCGACCACCGCGACGAAGAACGGGAACTCGGCGCTGTCGCCGCCGAGGCGTGGGCCGCGCCCGGCCACCATATCGGCGGTGAAGGTGACGTCGATACCTTTATCCTCATATGCGCAACTGCCGGTGACGCCCATGATGCGCGCCGCCGCCACCAGTTGCGACGGATCGGGTTTTTCGCGCCCGTAATCGCGGACGATTTGCAATTCGTGGATAACGGCGACTTTCGGGCAAATCGGCTTGCCATTCTTGTATTCGCGATCGGCCATGGCGTTGGCGGCTGCGTTATTTTGCTCGGTTTTGATTTTCTCTTCCTTCTGCTCGCTCGAACTTGAGGAACAGGCGCCGAGCGCCAGCATCAGGGCAAAGCCAATCAATAAGGCGGATCGTTTCATGATTATCCCTTCCCCAGTCTGGCCGCCACGCGATCGATGATGGCCGTTGCTTCGTCGATTTGCGTTTCGCTCACGATCAGGGGCGGCAGGAAACGCACCACATTGTCGGCCGCGCCGAGCGCCAGAAGTTTTTCTTCGCGCAAAGCCTTGATGACGTCCGTGTTGGGCGGCACGCAACGCAAGCCCTGCATCAACCCTTTGCCGCGATGCTCGGCAAAGACTTTCGGATGGCGCGCGCATAATTGATCCATCTTCGCCGACAGATAATCGCCCTTCTTCCTGACCTCGTCGAGGAAACCGGGCGCCGTCATCACATCCAGCACCGCGTTGCCGACCGCGCCGGCCAAAGGATTTCCGCCGTAGGTCGAGCCGTGCGTGCCGATGGTCATGCCCTGCGCGGCCTTGGCGGTCGCGAGGCAAGCGCCGATCGGAAAGCCGTTGCCGAGCGCCTTCGCTATGCACATGACATCCGGCCTCACGCCGGCCCATTCGTGGGCGAACAATTTGCCGCTGCGGCCCATGCCGCTCTGGATTTCGTCGAAGAACAGCAACAGGCCGAATTCGTCGCACACCGCGCGCAATTCCTTGAGGAATTCGGCCGAGGCCGGCTTCATGCCGCCTTCGCCCAGCACCGGCTCGATGACGATGCCGGCGGTTTCCTCGCTGACGGCGGCGCGCACCTCGTTCATGTTGCCCCACGCGACGCGGTCGAAACCTTCCATCACCGGGCCGAAGCCCGCGACCATCTTGTCGGCCTTGGACGCGGCGATGGCGGACAGCGAACGGCCGTGAAAGCAGCCTTCGAAGCTGATGACGCGATAACGCTGCGATTGGCCGATGGCGCTTTGGTATTTGCGGATCACCTTGATGCCGCAATCCCATGCTTCGACGCCGGAATTCTGGAAGAAAACGGTGTCGGCGAAAGTGAGATCGACGAGGCGCTGGGCGAGGCGTTCGCTGACATGGGTGTGAAAAATATTGGACGTGGTCCATAATTTATCGGCTTGTTCTTTAAGCGCCTTCGTCACATGCGGATTGGCATGGCCAAGGCCGACCACGGCGATGCCGGCGACGAAATCGAGATAACGATTGCCCTTGTCGTCATAGAGATAAACGCCGTCGCCGCGTTCGAAATAAATATCCGCGCGCGCATAGACCGGCATCAGGGCGGGAAAATTCGAATCGGGCGCGGCGTCCATGTCTGTCCTTACGATTTCAACTTGTAGCCGGCGGCGATCATCTTATAGGCCAGCAGCAGCAGCAAAAGGTCGGTGACCGCCATTACCAAAAGGCCGATGCCGGTATTGCCGTCGGCCGTGCCGATAA
>DATKSH010000137.1:0-2358 GCA_035531735.1 Alphaproteobacteria bacterium | reverse complement strand
GGCGCGGTCGCTTTTGACCAACTTGAGATGGCTCGCGCTGCGCTGTGCGCGGCGCCGGGCGGCGCTTGGCGACGGCGCGGCGATCTCCACCTGCCGGTCGGAATAAAAGCCGTTAAAATGCGATTGCGACGCCGCCATGTAGGAACCCATGCCGCGGATGGCGATCCAGTCGCCCTCGCAAATGTCGTCCGGCAGCAGGAAGGGCCCCGCCATGTAATCGACCGAATCGCAGGTCGGGCCATAGAAGCGAAACGGCGCGAGGTTTTTGCCGGCCGCCCGGCGGCCCTTGCGGGCCGGGCGGATCAGGTGAACCGTGTTCTGCCAGTTCATCGAGCAGACCTCGAACATGTTGCCGAAGCTGCCGTCGTTAATATAAAGCACGTCGCCCTTGCGCAACTCGACCCGCACCAAAAGAGTCTCGCTGTCGCCCGACAAGGCGCGGCCCGGCTCGGCCCACAACCGGCAAGCCTTGGGCAGCCTCAGCTTGGCCGTTTCCTGCCTGATGGCCTCGAAATAGGCCGTGAGCGGCGGAATGTCCATGCCGAGATGCTGGATCGGGAAGCCGCCGCCGACATCGAACACGTCGAGCGCCACGCCGGCCGCCTTGATGACCTCGCCGGCTTTTTGAATCGCCGTCGCATAGGATTGCGGGTCGAGCGTTTGCGAGCCGACATGGAAGGACAGCCCGACCTTGTGCGCCACTTTGTCGGCGTCCTTGAGGAGCGACACGGCAACGTCCGGCAGGCAGCCGAACTTGCCGGTCAATTCGCAGGCCGCGCTGCCTTTGGGCATGCCGAGGCGCACGACGATGCAAAGGTCGGCGGCGACCTCCGTCTCTTCGAGGATTTTGTGCAATTCCTCGAACGTGTCGATCACGAAGTCGCGTACGCCGTAATCCGAATAGGCGGCGCGGATCGCCTCGCGGCTCTTGACCGGGTTCATGAAGGCCAGATGCGCGTCGGGGAACATCTGCCGTACTTGCCGCACCTCGCCCAGCGAGGCAACGTCGAAATGGCGGATGCCGGCGGCGTAAAGCCGTTGCAGTACGTAAGGATCGGGGTTGGCCTTGATGGCGTAGAGCGTGTCGCCCGGGAAGCCGGTGAGGAACGCGCGCGCGGCCCGGTCGAGCGCTTCCGGGTGCATGCAGCGTACCGACTGCGCGGGCCGCTCGATCTTAACCATCTCCTCGATGGTCGCGAAGCGCGCGAGGCCGGATTCCGGCGTGCCGGCATCGAGCGCCGGATCGGTTGCCAAAGCCCCGGTCAGGGGCATGCTGTCGTTGTAGTCCATAGGCCCAAAACTCCTTTGCACAGTTCATGCAGCGGGGAGCCGGAAGGCCTTATGAGGGTTAAAGAAAGGTAAAAGCGCCGGGAAGCGGACGCTTTTCGTAAGGGTGTTTCGAGAGAACGGAGCGGAGGAACGCTTGCAAGCGATCCGGCGCCGGACTCAGCCCTTCTTTCTTTGCCTCACAACGAAGGCCGAATTCTCCTGCCGACTGAGCCATTTATCGGTTATTGGGCGGCTCACCCGGCAAAAGAAAGACTCTTTGCTGCATACCACGTTCCCCGCGCGATCCCTTGGTCCGGGACTTTGCGAGGCGGCAAAGCGTCGTTACATAAACCAGTGGGGAACGAAAAAGGTGGTATGCCTTCCCGTCCTTGGGCCAGTGGCACGTGCGCTTCCGTACGAAGAAATGTAAGCGCGAATTTTTAACATTCAATAAAAATTTTACTTTCACCGAAGATTTTCCGGTCTGTGATCCAAAAAACTCACTTGCGGGTCGCCGCGCGCCGCGCCCGGTGCGGCCGCGCCGCCTCCCGCTTCGGTAGCTTGACCCGGTAGACGAGGAAGTTCGGCGCGTTGGGGATCAGGATGTGCTGGAGCCATGACGGTGGCCGTCCCATCGCCAGCAGCTGGATCAGGCGCGGCTTCGGCGCCGCCGCCTTGCCGCCCGCGCGGTGCGTGAGGGGCGCGATCGGGTTGCCGTTGAGATCGAAGTTAAGCGGCATGCCGCTGCCGGCGTCCCCGACATAGATGCGCGGAATCATGAAGCAACTGATGACGAGATCGGCGTGGCGGCGGCGGGCGATGGCTTCCGCCTGCGCCGGGTCGGTGGTGGCGAAAAACCGCCAGGCATCGAGGTTTCCGTTAACATCGGTGTGGTAGGGCGCCGCCAGCACCTCGTCATCCGTGCGGAACAGAAGCTCGGGCCCGATATCCATGGTGTTCATGATGATGTGCGGCCGGTCGCCGCCCAAGGCGCGGCCTTTCAGCGCCCGTACGAGGCCATAGGTGTCGCAGTTGGTGGCCGCGCTGGTGCCGTAGGCGGGATACAGCAGCACCCCGCTGCTGAAGCTG